>CAZLRL010000294.1:0-4217 GCA_964561645.1 uncultured Desulfobacterales bacterium | reverse complement strand
CTGAGCGCAGCGAAGGGTCTAGATTCTTCGGTCGCAAGCTCCCTCAGAATGACAGGAATCTGGAAACATTTGCAAGAGCCTCCAAGGTTAATCCATTTCCCGCTTTGAGTAATATTTAATAATCATCCACAGGCAACCGATACCAGAATGTACCTAAAGCAGGGTTCTGCTTAGAAAGGACACACCATGACCAATTCACCATTATCCTACCAACAGGATCGGGTGGCCGCAGCGCAGGGAGAATTCATCCGCAAGGTTTACAACTGGATGGGCCTGGGGCTGGCCACCACCGCAGTGGTGGCCCTCTATACCGCGTCCAATGAAGCCTTGTTGGGATATATCTTCGGAAATTCGCTGTTGTTTTTCGGCCTCATCATCGCCCAGTTGGGGCTGGTGATCGCGCTCAGCGCCGCGATCCACCGCCTCCAGGCGTCCACCGCCACCCTGCTGTTTTTTCTCTACTCCGCGCTGACCGGCCTGACCCTGTCATTTATCTTTCTGGCCTATACCCGGGCCTCCATCGCCAGCACCTTCTTTGTCACCGCCGGGACCTTCGGGGTCATGAGCCTCTACGGCTATACCACCCAGCGGGACCTGACCAGTTGGGGCAGCTTCCTGTTCATGGGCCTGATCGGCATCATCCTGGCCTCGGTGGTCAACATCTTTTTGCACAACGAAACCATTTACTGGGTCGTGACTTATGCCGGCATCCTTATCTTTGTCGGTCTGACCGCGTATGATACCCAGACCTTGAAACAGATGGCCATGCGGGGTTTTGCGGATGAGGAAACGGAGCGCAAAAGCGCGGTCATGGGCGCGCTCAGATTATATCTGGATTTTATCAACCTCTTTTTAATGCTGTTGCGGGTGATGGGGAACCGCCGGTAGACACTTGAGAAGATTTTTATCAAATTGATAATTTTCTTTATCCGTATTATATTGTTAAGAAAAACGACGGTATAATCAATTTATTAGACCCTCCCCTAAACAAACGCCAAGCTTGTTTTATCAAGAAGGAACCATTCTTCCATGGTGTCCGCCAACTCCCTTGGCCATTTAGCAGACTGGCAGCCCGGGGATCACCTGTGTTTTTTTTATGAGACCGAAGAAGAACACCGGGTGGTGCTGACCGCGTTCCTGCGCCAGGGCCTGGAGCAGGGCGACAAAATCCTTTATCTGCTGGACCACCGGGTCCCCGACACCATCCTGGCGTACCTGAAGGAAGACAGCCTCGACCCCGAACCTCATCTGCGTCGAGGGCAGTTGCTTTTTCGGAGCGCTCCGGAAACCTACCTGAGCCAGGGAAAGTTCGAACCGGAGGCCCTGATCAAGCAATGGCAGCAGGAAGTGGAACAGTCGCTGGCCGAGGGGTTCAGGGGCTTACGGCTTACCGGTGAGATGACCTGGGCTTTGCAGCCGGCACCCGGAGTGGACCGCCTCATTGAGTACGAATCCCAGATGAATGAATTTTCCCGGGCCTCAAACTTTTTGGCCCTGTGCCAATACGACCGGCGGCGTTTCCCCTCTCCCCTGCTCATGGAGGTCTGGGCCACTCATCCGAAAGCCCTGATCGGCACCGACATTCTGGACAATATTTATTATCTCCCCTTCAAAGGTCAAATCGATCTCAAAGGCGCGGCCACCAAATTTGACGGCTGGTTGAACACCTTGGCGGAACGCAAGAGAGCCCAGGACTCCCGGGAGCAGGAATTACGTCAGCTCAACTTGCACCTGCGCCTGGAAATCGAAGAGCGCCAGCAGATGGCCGAGCGCCTCCGGGAGAGCGAGGCCCGTTTCGTGGCCTTCATGCAGCATCTGCCCGGAGGAGCGGTAATCCGGGACCTTGAAGGCCGCTACCTGTTCGTCAATGAAAGTTGGGAAAAACTTTTCTACGGGGGCAAAGGCGACTGGCAGGGAAAAACCCCGGAGGAGATCTGGCCGGCAGAATTGGCGCGCTATATAAGGGAAATGGATCAGCAGGTCATTGCCACCCGCCAGCCGGTGGAAAGCGTCATTACTTTTCCTTTTGAGGATGGATCCCAGGCCTGGTTGGTCAACCGCTTTCCCATACTGGATGAGGACGGCCGGCCGGTCATGGTGGGCGCCGCCGGCATTGATATCACGGCCCGCTGCAACGCCGAGGAAGCCCTGTACCGGGAAAAGGAAAAGTACCAGTCTTTGGCCGAGAAATCACCCCTGGGCCTCTCCATCATCGCCCGGGATGGCCGGTATCTCTACCTCAACCCCAAGTTCGTGGACATCTTCGGCTACACCCCGGAGGATATCCCCACCGGTCGGGAGTGGTTCACCCGGGCCTATCCCGACCCCGTTTACCGGCGGCAAGCCCTGACCGCCTGGGTCAACGACCTGAAATACTGCCCCCGGGGCGAACTGCGGCCGCGCACCTTCAAGGTGACCTGCAAAGACGGCTCCCAAAAAATTATTAATTTCAGCCCGGTCAGCCTGGAACAGGGCGAGCAGATCATCATCTATGAAGACATCACGGCCCGCCTGCAGACCGAAGAAGCCATCCGGGAAAGCGAAGCGAGATTTCGGCAACTGGTGGAACATGCTGCGGATGCCCTTTTTTTACATGATAACGGCAGGATCATCGAGGTTAATCAGCAGGCCTGCTACAGCCTGGGATACAGCCGGGAAGAACTGCTGCAGATGTCAATTTTAGATATCGAAACCGGTCTCGATCCCCAAGGGTTGCAGAATCTCTGGGAGCAAAAGTTGGAAACCCCCCTCACCTTGCTAGGCACCCATCGGCGCAAAGACGGCTCCACCTTCCCGGTGGAAGTCAAGGTGGGAAATTTTGATTATGAGGGCCAACGCCTGCGGCTGGCCCTGGTCAGGGATGTCACTGCCCGCGTCCAGGCCGAAGAAGCAGTCCGGCAGACCGAAACCAAATTCCGCACCCTGGTGGAGCAAATCCCGGCCATCACTTACATCGCGTCCCTGGATGATTACAGCACCGCCCTGTACGTCAGTCCCCAGATCGAGGCCATAACCAGTTTTTCACCCGCGGACCTGGAAGCCGATCCCCTCCTGTGGAAAAAGCAGGTCCATGCCGACGATTGGGAGCGGGTGTTCACCGAACTGGCCCGATGCCAGGCCGCGGGGAAACCTTTTTCTGCCGAATACCGTCTGCTGACCCGGGACGGCCGGGTGGTCTGGCTCCACGACCAGGCCTGGGTAGTGCGGGATGGCCACGGGGAGGCCCTGTTCCTTCAAGGAGTGCTACTGGACATCACCAAGCACAAACAGTTGGAAGAGGCCTTGCGAAAAAGTGAGGAAGAATACCGTTTGCTGGTGAACCAAATCCCCGCGGTGGTCTTTCGAGGCTATGCTGACTGGAGTATTTCCTGTTTCGACCGCAAAATCGAGGCCGTCACCGGATATGCCAAGGAGGACTTTGATAGCCGCCGCGTTAAATGGTCCGACCTGATCCCCGCCGAAGATATGGATTATGTCAGGGGAAGATTTGTGGAGGCCCTTAAAACCGACAAATCCTACGAGCGGGAACACCGGATTCAGAAGAAAGACGGCGGTTATGCCTGGGTGCATTGCCGGGGGCGGATATTCTGTGATCCCGAAGGTAATGTCGAATATATCAGCGGGGTGACTTTCGACGTCACCCGACAAAAGCAGGCCGAGGAGGCCCTGCGGGAGAGTGAAAAACGATACCGCCTGCTGGCCGAAAATGTCACCGACGTGATCTGGACCACGGACCTGGACATGAAAGTCACCTATGTCAGTCCCTCCATCAAGCTGCTAACCGGTTTTACCCCGGAAGAAGTTTTGCACCAGCGGGTAGAGGAAATGCTCACCCCGGCCTCTCTGAAACTGGCCCGACAGCACTTTCTGGAAGGTCTGGCCTTGGAAAAAGAGTCTTTTGACCCGGAAAGGATGTGGAACCTGGAGATGGAGCAATACCGCCAAGACGGCTCTACCGTCTGGACGGAAGTACGGGCCTCCTTTCTGCGGGACGAGACGGGGCGCCTGGTGGGCATCCTGGGCATCACCCGGGACATCTCCAAACGCAAAGAGGCCGAAGATGCGCTGCGGGAATCCAAGGAAAACCTGCGCTCCCTGGCCAACCAGCTTCTGGGGGCCCAGGAAAATGAACGCAAAAGGCTGGCCGCCGAACTGCACGACGAGTTGGGCCATTCCCTGCTGACCTTAAAGCTGCGGCTGAAATCTCTGGAAAAGCA
>CAZLRL010000293.1:0-4218 GCA_964561645.1 uncultured Desulfobacterales bacterium | reverse complement strand
CGGCCCATGGCCGCCGAATTAGGCGTGCACGGCACGCCCTATGACTGGTGACAGTATCGGGGGATTTTCGGTTCCTAAGGTTTGGTGGGAAAGGTAGCGGATGGCATCTCATTTCAGATTTTCCTGCACCAGAAAATATTCTAAACAGTGTAGCCGCAAGCTTTAGCTGGCGAAAAAAATTACGAAGATAGCGCAGGCTAACGCCTTATGACCATTTTTTGCCTCCCCAGGGAAGAAAAGATGTAGAACAGCCGCCCTCGGCTGTTTTTCAAGAGCAGGCGGGGGCGCCTGCTCTACATGCGTTTTTAGTAGGGGAGGGTTTCAACCCCGCCCTGGCTGCACATTGCCAAGAGGTTTTTCACGGTAAAGCCTGCGGCTACTGAAGGCCTGCCAGGCACTTCACGTTATTCCTCTACCATCTTGGCCAAGCGGGGAAACGCCTCCAGGAGGCAGGAGGGTAATGTGGGGATGCGGCCTCCAAGGAGATGGGCCAGTTCCAGCCCGTTGGCCACGGCCTGGCCCCGGGGGTGGTTGTTGAAAATCACATACACTTCCGGGGTCTGGTTCATAAGTTCCCGCACCCGGGCCGCCAGTTCCGCCAATTCTTCCGGATCATATAAATAATCATACCTGGCCTGGCGGTCCTCCCCGAACTCGAACCACTTCTCCCGGTGGCGCCCATGAGCCCGCAGATACCCCCGGGGACCGGTAACCCAGGCGGTGCGCCCCAGGGAATAGGACACCTGGGGCTGGTCAATGTTGCAAAAATCCAGGCCGATTTTGATTAAAAAATCCCGCACCGCCCGATTTTGCCAGGAGCGGTGGCGCACCTCCACGGCCAGGGGAAAGTCGGCAAATACTTCAGCCACCTGCCCCAGATAGGCCCGGTTTTCTTCGGTATTATGAAAGGAATAAGGGAACTGGGCCAGCAGCACCCCCAGGCGGCCGGCTGATAACAAGGGTTGCATGCCCGCCAGGAATTCTTGCACTTCCCGGTCCGGCAAGCGCCGTTCATGGGTGAACACGTTCAGGAGTTTGGCCGTAAAGCGAAAGTCGGGATAATCCCTCACGGCCTCGGACCAGCGCTCGGTCAGCGGGGCGGCCATGGGCCGGTAAAAGGTGACATTTATTTCCACGACGCCGAACAAACCGGCCAAGAAAGTCAGCCGGTCCGTGCCCTTCAAACCGGCCGGATACACCACCCCCTGCCAATCCTGATAGTCCCACCCCGCGGGTCCGATGCGCAGCATGATATGTCTGAGATAGCGTTGGGGGAGGAAGGTTCCCACGGGCTGGAAGCCCGTGCTGCCGCGTTATGCGGGTTGGAAAGAGCGGCGAGCAAAGGCGGGGTTTAAACCTCCCCTACAAGCCTTGGTCTGCCCCCCAAACCGTGATGCGCGGGGCTCATATTTCAGACTGCCCCTATTATCCTTTTTTTCTAACCTCGGACTAAGGTACCCTTCGGCATCAGAAAATGGCGGGCAGTGCCCGCCCTACACACTGATCACTAATTGCTGGTCATGGACAAGGGGGAGTCCGAGGGTGGAGCTGCGGAGCCGCTCTCTTCCGGCTCTTCCTGCGCTTCCCGGGCCAGGACCGCGCGCAAGGCTTCCAGGGCCACTTCGATCTGGGAGTCGTCAGGCTCCCGGGTGGTGAGGCGCTGGGTGAAAAGTCCCGGCCAGAGGAGAATTTTGGCCAGAACATTGTCCTCGTGCCGCCCGCCCCAGCGGATGATTTCGTAGGCCACCGCGGCGATGGGCAGCATCAGCCCCACTTTCACCAGCACCTGCACGACATTGTTCAAAAATCCTGTGCGGGTCAGAGGCGGAAAGAGGGGGAAAAAGATGGTGAACACCACCAGGCTGACCAGGAGGACCACCAGGATGAAGGTAGTGCCGCAGCGAGGGTGGCAGGTGCAGTGCTGGCGGGCATGGTCAATATCCAGCGGTTCCCCGGCTTCGTAGGCGCAGATGGATTTGTGCTCCGCGCCGTGATACTCGAACACCCGCCTGATTTCCTGAAAAAAGGAGATGCCCCAGATATATAGGAGAATAAACAGGAGCTTGATGAGGCCGTCGATGACGTGAAAACTGAAATGCGCCGTGGTGAGAGGCTCGCCTAAGAGCCGCCCCGCCAGGCCGCTCAGCCAGTGGGGCAGAAAGCCGAAAACCAGAAAGGCCAGGAGGAAAGCGCCCCCCAGAGTGAGGAAAAGACTCCCCCAGCCCAACTGTTCTTCTTCCTCCTCCAGGGCCGCCTGAGCCGAAAAGGTCAGGGCCTTGACCCCGGTGACCAGGGCCTCGATCAAGATGACCGGACCCCGTAAAAAGGGGCGTTTGAGCAGCGGATACCGGGCCGTCAGGGAAGTGAACGGCTCGTCTTTCAGGAGCACCGAGCCGTTGGGCAGGCGGACCGCAATGGCCATGGCCTGGGGGGAGCGCATCATGACGCCCTCCAGCACCGCCTGACCTCCCACCTGCAGCCGGGATTCTTCCGAACTCACTGCTTGGTTTCGCCGGCTTCCTGATTTTGTTTCAGATGGGCATACTTACGGCGGAAACGTTCCACCCGTCCGGCGGTGTCCATGAGCTTTTGTTTGCCGGTGAAAAAGGGGTGGCATTTGGAGCAAATCTCCACCCTGATCTTCTCGGCGGTGGAGCCGGTTTCGAATTCGTTGCCGCACGCACAGCGGACCGTGGTTCTGCCATATTTGGGATGGATGTCTTTTTTCATTCTTGCACCTTACGTGAAGTCGGTCCGAGGGACCGTTTGAACCTCAAAATAGACATTTTATTCTTATTCCTTAAAAATTGCATCCAGAAATTTTTTATAGCTGGCACTGGGGGCAGAAGAAAGTGGAGCGGCCCGCCTGGACCAGACGCTGAATCGCGTTCCCACACCGGCGGCAGGGCTCCCCTTCCCGTCCATAAACCATGAGTTCCACCTGAAAAAGCCCCGTTTCGCCGCGGCTGTTCAGGTAGTTGTTCACCGTGGTCCCTCCCTGCCGGATGGCCCGTTTCAAGATGCGGCGGGTTTCCCGGAGCACCCGATCCCATTCGTCCAATTCAAGCGCGCCCGCGGGGGTGGCGGGGTGAAGTCCGGCCGCGAACATGACTTCGCAGGCGTAGATGTTCCCTAGGCCGGCCAGAATGCGCCCGTCCAGAAGAAAATTCTTCAGGGGGCGGCGGCGTCCCCGGGAGACCTCGACCAGCCACTCGGGAGTCACCCGGCGGGAAAAGGGCTCCCGGCCGACCTGCTCCAGGGGGGTCAGGGGTTCCCCCGGAGTAAAGACCAGGACCTGGCCGAAGCGGCGCACGTCTTCAAAAGCCAGGGTGAGGCCGCCTTCCAGAGTGAAAATGAGATGCACGTGGGGTTCATGGCGCACCGGCGCGCCCAGCAGGAGGCGGCCGGTCATGCCCAGGTGGATCAACAGGGTGACGCCCCCTTCGAGGCGGAAAACCAGGTACTTGCCCCGGCGTTGGAGGCGCTCCAGCCGGCGCCCCGGCAGCCATCGGGTCAGGTGCTGGGGCGCAGAGGCCTGCCGCAGGCGTTTTTCCCCCACCTTGACCGAGAGGAAGCGCCGTCCCAAAAGCCTGGGGGCCAAGCCCCGACGGATTACCTCAACTTCAGGGAGTTCGGGCATATGAGGATAATTTCCTGATTTTTTTCACAAAAAAAATTCACAAGGGGCACAAACCGTTGAAGAAATTGCCCTAAGAGTTCGATATAAAGAGATGGTGAGTAATTGTCACCCATACGGGGGGAAGGGGCAAGGTTCTTGCCGGGGGATAAAAAATTTGCCTCCAGAGGGAGATCTGTCCCCTTTCTTCCTGGTGAGATCGGACATGGCCAGGAAAAAGCCGAGCGGAAAGATAGTATGGTTGCTGTTGATTCTCTGTCTCCTGTGGGGAATGGGAGGATCGGCGGTGGGGGCTGAAGAGGTCCCCGGGGTCCAGCTCGTGGTGGTGCTGGATTCCTTCCATCTTACCGGGGACAGCCAAATGAACTGCCTGGTACCCCAGGCCGCCAGCCTCCTGGTTCATCTGCTCGGGGATCAGAATTACCTGGGTCTGGTGGGGTCAGGGGAGCCCGATGAAACCCTTTTGTCCACCGCCGGCCTGAGCCCGGAGCATCGCCAGCAAGCCTTGGACACGCTGGCCCGGTTTGCCCCGGCGCGGCAGCAGAAGCCCCTCGCTGGTGCTCTGCAGCAGGCCCTGGCCG
>CAZLRL010000292.1:0-4222 GCA_964561645.1 uncultured Desulfobacterales bacterium | reverse complement strand
TGGCAAAAGGCTTGCCGTGAAAACCCAAACGCTGCTGTCTGAACAGAACCGGCCCATGGCTGTCCAATTTTATGGCCGCGGCAAAGCACAGGAACAGGGGCCAGGTGAGAGCCAAGCCGGCCCCTGCCAGGACCATATCGAGGATCCTTTTAAAGTGCCGGTAGTATACCTTGCTTTTGTTGAGGCCGTGAAACAAAAACCAGGCATCGGACATGTGTTCGGTGGGAACTTTGCCGGCCAGGGTTTCAAACAGGGAGGGCATATCCAGGACCTGGTAGGCATTAAAGGACAAATCGGTGAGCGCGCTGACCAGTTCAGGGCATTTTTCATGGGTAATGGCTACCACCACAATCTTGGCCTTATGATGCCTGGCCAACGATTCCAAAGCACAGGAATCGCCTAAAACCTGTAAGCCCTCGATATCCATCCCAGCTTTGGAGGAATCATCATCCACAAACCCCACCGGTTCCAACCCGGCATTGGGCCGTTGCCGGATGGTCTCCAGAATGCGGTGGCCGGAACGGCCCGCCCCCACAATGATGACCCTCCTTTTTAAGCGCTCCGGCAGGGCCAGGGTTGAAAAAAGGTAACGCCAGCCTACCAGGAGCCAGATGAAGGCCAGGGCTTGCCACTCCAGAAAACGGCGGGGAAGAAGTTTGGGAGTGGGAAAACAAAGGAGGAGGAAGGCTACCAAAGCGCCGCCCAGGGCCCAAAGTATAACCTGGCCGACATTCTCCCGCTGGCGGAAGTCCAGATAATAATTGTAGAGTTCCCCGATGTACAAGACCGTAATATAAATGATCCCCAAAGATGCCAGCGCCAACAGTTCTTGTTGAAGCAGCAGATTCGGCCCACCCATCTGTGACGCTAACCAAGAGCCCAGGAAGATGGACACCAGGAAAAAAACGCCGTCCCCGGCCATCAGCAGGGCGGACCATTTCGAGAAGGTGAGCCCGGAGGTTTTCGGCATTTTCAAGTCCGGGGCAGAAGCCGCGGCGCTTATGACCTGGGATTCGGGTTCAGGGTTCATAGGCGTAACTATCGTCCAAATTCTGGACCACCAACTCTTGTCACCACCTGCGCCGCGGCAGCCTGGGCTTCCAGCGTGTAACTCAACTTCGGGGCGCGCCTCCCGGGGCCGGAATCAGAATGCCCATCAATAGGGTCCGGATCAGTTTGAAGATCTGGAAAAAATCTTAGGAAAGGCATGAAAAGAATGTTCAGATAACGAAACATGAATATTATGGTGATATCCAAGTATGAGCCATGTTATAGGCATTGGTAACCGGCTGTCAAGCTTTTCCTGGGCCACCAAGCTCCTGGATTTATTTAAAAAAAAGAAGAACTGTGGTTTTGCATTCTTTTGTTGAGTAATATGTGCAAAATTCGGGCCTACGAATAAGAAGTAGGGAATTTTCTCAGTCTGCCCGAATTGAAAAAAAAGTCCTCATAAGGTTTGTTTCAACAGCTGAACCTTAAGAGGTCTTTTCTAGGAGTTTCTTTTAGCAGTGCCCACAGGTTATTGGTCTGAACAAAAACTTTTTCGAGCCTGAGCCTTTGGTAATTCAGGGCTTAGCTTCTTTGGCTCCAGGTCCCCAATTCCAGAGACTGGACTAAGGAAATATTCTAGCCGATACCAACCATTTTGCAATGATCATATTAATCATTTTGAGGTCAGGGATACCCCTATTTTTTATCTAGTGGTTTTCCTTTTTTATCTAGTGGTCGATGCCGCGTTGCGGACCCTCCCTACACTAAGAAAGGAAGAATGATCCGTTATCGCGTCCAGGACCTCCTGGATTACATGATCGTCGATCGCATCGACCCCGAAGCCCGGCGGGAGGATCTTGGATCTAGTGATGGTTTCCTTGGTCTATCCCTCATCGTTGTCATTCTGGCAATTATTCCCCTTGATCACCGGCCAAACAGATCTCCAGCTACGTCGGAAGCCCGGCGTAAGGCATCATCACGAAGATGGGCATATCTCATCGTCATGGCCGGGCTCTTGTGGGTCAAGAGCTTCTGCAGGGTGCAGAGATCCACCTGGCCGGATGAGGCCAGCACGCTGGCATAAACATGTCGGAGGCCATGGAGGGCACGGAAGTCTTGGGGTAGGCCGGCTACTTTCTTTATACGATTCACTTGCTTGATAATATCGGTGCGTTGATTGCCCCCACGCCCCCCCAGGGGAACTGAATGGTTTTTTTTGCCAATTTCATCAATGATGGCCACAGTCCTTGCTTCGCAAGCGGCGATTTTTTTCCTCAGTGTCAGGGGAATAACTGATCCAGGGCGAGGCTATGGTCACCGTGGGTTATGAGATTCCTATGGCGTTGCCAAAGAGTTTTCGTGCTCCCAATGCCTTTCCCCTCCCATGCGGTCAGATTTTATCCAACCCTAATGTTTAGTCCCAAGGTTTCCGCGCGACCGGCCCTTCCTGCCTCTCAAGGCCCCTTCACTGGTTTCGGGCTCGACAGCAGCCTATAAGTAGTAAGGATGCCGGGGAGGAGGAAGACTTCCTGGATCTAGGTAATAAGGCTGGCAAATTTTCCTAAAAAAGGCTAAAATATTGTGTTGTCCCGGGCGCTGCGCCGAAAATTATCAGTTTCAAAAACCAGGGCCTGGAGGAGGTGATGAGGGTTGCTCAAAATTAGATTTCCTTACTGGCCCGCAAAGTAATTTTCAAGGCACCCGTAAGGGGCCGAGAAGATGCTCAGCCTGGTAGACGCAGATCAGCGTCAACCGGCAGTTCCAGGAGGTCGCTCCTGAGTAGCCGGGTGGAGAAGAAGAGGACTTCCAGGTTTTCCACCGCGCCGGTCTCCGGGTTGAGCCGGGCGATGATGTCATCCCCCAGCTCTTCCGATTCCTGTTCCGGATAAGGGGGGCACTTGTCGATATGGAGGATGTCAGCCTCCCGGTCATACTTGAAAATCAGTTTCGTTGCCATAGAAGATCTCCTTCAGCTAGTCGCCGGGCCATATAGGCAGTGATGACCCAGTGGCGGGGTGTCTCGGCGCCTTCGCTCACCACCACCACCACCACCTGCTTGCCGCCCCGCAGCTCCGGGAACCAGCGGGAAAAAAGACGAGCCTGGCCGAACCGTGGGCTTTGCCGTACCAGGTCCGGGTTGGCCAGGGTCTGGGCCAGGCAGTGCCGGTGTTCAGGCAGGAAGTCGGGATGGCGCCTCAAAATATGCATTTCCCGCTCTTCAGTTAGCTCCACTTCACCTTTGAGGAAAGGGCAGGGTAATTTCGTTCCTCTCATAACGAAATAAGTGTATCATAGACCACCGGTTGTTATTCAACATCCTTTCTGCAATGCTTGACTCTGCAGAGGGCTGAATAGACCCTTGAGCCTCAACCCGCTTGCCATTTTACCCCACCCCTCTGACCGAATTCTCCTTTCCCAGCACTATACCCAGCACCCCGGTATGGGGCGTTCCATGCTTGCTCCGCTTGCTATCGGTAAATCGCCGGCTGCCCCTGATTATCCATTTTCAGCACCGGTTTTTTCCCCACTTTTTTAATAAGGATCAAAAACTTGGCGGTCAATGATGTGCCCAGCTATCCACTGTCCAACGTATTTAAATAGGCAGCTGTGCTGGGTATAGTGCTGGGTAAACAAAATTAAAGGGGTTAAGAAAATTCCTTAACCCCTTGAAATTACTTGGTAGCGGGGGTAGGATTTGAACCTACGACCTTCGGGTTATGAGCCCGGCAACTACGAAACAGCCGGCCCGGAAGAAAGGGCCAAAATATGGAGGAAGCCTTATTCGGACTAACGCCGGGGGAATTCTGGGTTCTAAACTACCTAATTTTCCTGGCAAAACAACAAGAGACGACACACATTATCTTACCAAGGCCTGGCGAGGATCCCCGGGCCGAAGCAATTTACTCGAGGGACCATCTTAAACGCCTACTTAAAAGCCTGAAAAGCAAGCGCAGACTAACGGGCCTGATAATCCCCAAAACGAAAAACAGGCAAATTGAGATTTTCCTGCCGGCGCGTTTTTTGGGTGCGTGCACGCACCCAAAAGAAGATTTGCGCGGTGCCGGCGCACCCAAAAAGGGGGTTTTGGGTGCACCGGGGCAGGCAAAAGGGGCATTGGGTGCGTCGGTGCACCCAATAGGCGAAGTGATTTCAGGCACTTCTTCGGATTCGGAAACTCCTAAGCTTAGCTCTAGAAACAAAAAGCTAGAAGAGCTTATAAAGCTAAAGCAGA
>CAZLRL010000291.1:0-4232 GCA_964561645.1 uncultured Desulfobacterales bacterium | reverse complement strand
GAAATCGCTCAATGAACGGCCGGATCACATTGGGTATTGTACTTTTATTCCCGACCGTTTCTATTCGGGAATGGGCTGGCGTAGTCGCCGATAATTTCTGTAAGACTTTTTTAAATAAAGGTCAAGTTTTTTTGGGGATTCCATTCCAAAGATTAGTTCCGGCTCAGAAACGAGCTCCGATTTAGGGGTTATTCATTTTTTCCGTGAACCTGTCAGCTTGTTCCGCCAAGTCTGGTTCCTTTAGGATGCCCAGTTCAATTTCCTGCTCCCAGAGGCCTTTTTTCTCAGGCGGCAGGAGATCGGGGACGGCATTTTCCGTCAAAAGCAAGGCGCTGCCGTAACTAATCTGCACCATCCCGGAAGCGGGGAACAGTTTGGTGCACGTTTCCAGTTCTTGCAGTCCTTGCCGAAAACCGGCCAGATTCTCAGGATTGCCGCTACCGATCAGTACCCAGGCATATTCAAACCGGTAGCGCCATTGAGCCGGATTGAGTCTGATGGCTTGCCTATAAAGGTCGAAAATAGTTTCGCTCTCAGTGGCCTCCTGGCCCGTTCCAGCTTCGCTCTCAAGGGGGATTGCCTGGAGTTCACCGGCCAAGAGGACTGGATAAGCTGGATTATCGGGGCTGTAAGCCATGGCCTGCTGGATATCGGTCACCGTGTAAGTCGGACGGATCTGAGTGAAATCTTGCTCGCTGGGGACCAAGCTCTCCGCGGCCCAATGGTTCCAAACCGGCACGGCCAAGAGAATAATAACTCCCGCCAGAGACCCAAAAACTATGGAGGCCAGGCTCCTCCGGCAACGAAAATGTCGGGTCGGGTAAGAAAAATGCTCCCAGGAATGACGATGCAAGTGCACGGCCAGAAAACCCAAAGCCGCCACCACGCCGATAAGCATGGCATTGGCCGGGATGTGCAGGGGGAAATCCACCGCGGCGTGGAACCCCACACTGAAAAGGGCCCCTAGACACCCCAGACTTATGCCCACGGCAAAGGAGTCTTGTCTTTTCTGCAGGTATTTCCAGAGGTAATGGAAATAAAACGCCGCACCTAAAAATACGAATAAAAATCCAATGAGGCCAATCTCTCCCAAAAGTTGCAGCCAGTCGCTGTGGGCCATGTCGACAAATCTATCCAAGTGCGGCTCAGATTGATATTTGGAAAAAATATCGGCAAACGCGCCCCAACCTGCTCCGAACAGGGGAAATTCCCGGGCCATGGCCAGGGTTCCCCCATATAAACTGAACCTGCCTTCATGCTTCCCCAGATCAAAGGTGGTGCCCAGGCGGCTTATATCGATATCGCCCGCCACCAACCAAATATATACGGCTAAAGATCCGAGAAAAAACCCGAGGGGGGCCCAGGGAAACTTACCTTTTTCCTGAGAGTGCTTCATGAAGAAAATGGTCACCAGGGCCACCAAGAAGGAGAAAACACCCCCCCGGGACAGGGTAAAGATGATTCCAGTGGCCAACACTAAAGACAGAAAAAAGATGAGCAGGCGTTTGGTGCCAGAATCCATGGACTCGGGCTCTAAGAGCAGCTTTTTAAAGCCTGGCCACCCAGACGGTTGATCTTGGCGTTTCTTCTTGTTTTTTGATTTAAGGCCCAGGAAGAGACCAAAAGTCAGGAAAAAGGCCATTTCCAAGAAGACAGCCATATGGTCTGGATTGATGAAGGTGCCGGACAGCCGCGCCCCGCCGGAAACGGTTTTCCAGCCCCAGATCCGGACCGGCTGGGCAAAAAGCTGACTGGCCCCCAAAATAACTTCAAACAAGCCTATCCCGGCGATGATCAGAATCAGCCAAACCATACCCCGTGAGCTTTTGACCGCGGCCAGGGTCAGGTAGATCATGGCTACGGCAAGCAAAAGGCGGAAGAGCTCCAATCGGGTGGCAAAAGGATTCAGGGATAAGGGATACCAGGAGGGTGCGGTCACGGTCCCCAGCTCTCGCAGCGCGGCAGCTTGCGGGGAAAGCCAGGCCACCACCCCGGCGGGCAAGGGCACTAACTGGAAGGCGATCCACAACACCAGGCAAACTATCCACGGTGTCAATGGGAAGCGGATCCAGTCAATCTGATAATCTTTGGTTGAATTTTTCAGGTGAATAAACTGCCAACCTAGAAAGAACAACCCCACGCCGAGGAGAAGCAATTCAAGCAAGGAATAGGCCCAGGCATGGACGGCCCCAAAGGCCAGGGTGGCAAAGACCAACAGACCCGCCAGCATTCCCAGGTTCAGAAAACTTTGCTCGGTCGCCACCACGGGCTGGGAGAACATGGTCGGGTCGAGAAGCCGTGATGATCGAAAAGATTCGTTCTCAGGTTTCATTTCCGGCGGACACATGGATGTTGATGAAGAGGCTTTAAGGAGGCTTTAAGATCAAAAAGGAAAGGTTTACAAGAAAGTTTTCTCGGACGATCCCTGGTCAAAATCAAGTCCGGATGGCATACTCCAGGGAACGGGGGTTTTCGATGCGCATGGAAGCCTCCATGATCTCCAGGCCCACCAGGTTGCCCTCCTGATCATAATCCAGGATGACCCCGGGCTTGCCTTCACTGGTTTCTGCTATGGGCGCGGTGCTAAAAAGGATGCTCAGCACATCCTCGGCCGGATCGTAGATAACCTTCATAGATCTATCCTCTCGAACTCGAACCTGAACTTGGGGATGACGGCAGGAGTAGGTGATTTTCTGTCTTGGGGGGCAAATATGGAACCTCTTTTAATGCCATAGTTCCACCGCTTCGTCTGCCAGTTCCACCGCCATGGCCCGGCGGAAGAGCTCCACTTCGACGATCACTTTCCGTTTCTGGTCTTTATGTTCCCGGATGATCCCGATGACTCCGGCCAACGGCCCCTCCACCACCCGCACCCATTTCCCTTTCAACAAATAGCGGTAGGGGTAATAGGGCCGGTCGCTGGCCACGGTCAGTTTGATGGACTCAATGGTTTCCGGAGACACGGTCTCGAGCCTACCTTTGGTAGCTAAAAGCCGTACCACGCCCGGAAGTTTAATAATGTCGTAGTGAGTGGGGGTTTCCAGTACATCGTGAACAAACAGGTAACCGGGAAACAGAGGAATCTGCAGGACCTTTTTGCGGTCCTGCCACCGGCGGACCACGGTAAGCCGGGGCAGAAAGACCTCCAGGCCTATTTGCCGTAAGCGTCCCTCCACCCGGCTTTCGTGGTGGCAGCAGGTATGCACCACGTACCAGGCCGCCTCGGCCGGATAGAGGTCGGTGACTGGATGGTAAAAATAATTTGTTTTAGTAAGGTTGGTTGGGCAGGGTGTGGACATGCTTCGCCCCCGTCAGTCACATAAGACTTTATAAGAAATTATGAATGAAATTAGTCAGTTAATGGATATTTTCGGTCAGATCAGTCTGCTATTTACCTTAAAAAGAAGGGGCAAATTATTGCCACCTTCTCTTTCTCCCCCTACACCGAAAAGACCATCTCTTGGCGGAAACTCGAAACCCAGTGCGATCATGTTATCCCTATCTGGTACTTTCATAAGTACTTAGAAATAATCCTAACTGAGTTACAAGCTACTTTTATTCAAGATGCAGTACTGGACTAGTTCTGTCATGTGCTTCATATTCATTTTTTTGCGGATGTAATACCGATACCGCTGGACTGTGTTGAGACTGAGGTTAAGGGTCTCAGCGATATCTCGGCTCCGCATACCATCCCCCATGCACTGCATGATTTCTTTCTCTCTCGGACTTATAAGCGGTTTTATCTCATTCTTCATCTTAATAAATCTGACTAATTCGGTAGAAAAAAGAGGGGAAAAATATTTTCCGCCATCACGAATAATTTGCACCGCCTGAAGAAGGTCTGTACTTGGTTCATGTTTAAAAATAAATCCATCAACACCATACTTTAAAGCTGAAATGATTAAATTCCTCTTTTGGGTATTAGTCAAAATAAGATATCTTACTTCGGGATTATTTTTTTTTATTTTATCTAAGATTTTCAATCCATCCGAGGTAGGCAGATCAATCCCCATGACAATAAGATTAGGGCTTGCTTTATCCGAAAGTTCTATGAGTTCGTGGCCGTTATCAGCTTCACCGCATATTTGAGTATTTTCTATCTGGCCAATAACATTTCGTATTCCTTGACGAAATATTTCTTGTTCATCAGCCAGCAAGATTTTATAAGCACACACTTTAATTCCCCTTAATAAGTTGGGGAAAAACCAATAACTTTAGGAAATTACAATGTT
>CAZLRL010000290.1:0-4236 GCA_964561645.1 uncultured Desulfobacterales bacterium | reverse complement strand
GCACGGCAAGCCGTGCCCCTACAGTAAAATTACTTGTCTGACGGCAACTTGGTATAAGGACCAAATCTCATGAGGCCGTGGGCCTGGCGCATGAGTCCGTAGGCCTCCCACACCTTACCCTGGCGATACAGGGCCAGGGCCAGGCCCACCACCGCGGCGTCGTCGGGCGCGGTCACCTGCCGGAAATACCCCTGGGCCGCGGCGGGATCGTGACGCTGGAGGGCAATCCATCCCGGCAGGGTAAGGGCCCGGGGGTTGCCCCGGTCCACGGCCACTTCTTCGTTCAGTGCGGCGCCAGGATACACAACCTGGAAACAAAAATCCAGGTTACTGCAACTTTCTTAAGACACCCCGGCAAAATTTTTGATGGAAAAACAGCCCCCGGTTTTATTTGGCCTTGGGAGGGATGGGGCAGGGCGCTTCCTTGAACAAAAGGAAGTTTCTTTGTCGGGGCCGGGAGAAGAAGCCCGGTGCGCCAAGAACCGGAATTGCTTGGGAATGTTAAGGCTGACGGAGGGAGATAGTGTCATCCGTTCCAACAGGGGAAAATCGAAGTTGGCAAAATTTTTGGGGAAAGGGCTGGTTTCATCTTGATGCCCTGAGCGTGAATTCTGAATTAACAATAAAAACAAATTCACGAGATAAGAAACTTGAGCTTATCCTTCCGGTCAATCAGAATATTTGAGGTTGGCAGTGAATATTAAAAATATTGCCTTTAGCAATCACATTTTTTCTTAGGCGGCAGGTCAGGTTCTTGGTGTAGAAAACACATTAACCTGTCTGTCAGAAAAAAATGGGTTAAAAAAGCACATTTTTTAAAAAAAATCTTTTTCAGCCATTGCCATAATTCGATAAGGAACTTACAATTGAAGTCAAAAAAAGAAAGGACAGCCCATGAGCAAACAATTTGTCAGATTAGCCGCCGATATCGTCATTGCCAATTCCACCGGCAAGGGTTTTAATACTGAGCAGCTTACCGAAATGTTAAAATCGGTGACCGAAACCCTGGAAGGATTGGCGGCTGAGCCTGAGGAAGCGGCCGCGCAACAGGGTGCGGAAGCGGCAGCCCCCGCGGATTGGAAATCATCCATTGCCAGGAATACCATCACTTGTTTGATGTGCGGTTATAGCGGCAAGCTTCTTACCCCGCATTTGAAAAGCAAACATCAAATGACCCCCCGGGAATACCGGAAAAAGTTTAATATTCCGGTCCGCACCCCTCTGGTCTCCAAAGCCTATCGGGCCAAGCGGAGCAAGATCGCTAAAGAAACCGGCATCGGCGAAAAGCTGAAAGCAGCCAGGAAGGCCAAAAAGGCTGCGTCGTAAAGGTAGGCTGACTGACCGGCTCTTTCTAATAATTGAACCGGATAATTGAATAAGGCGAAACCGGACCAATGGAGTGCGAGTCGTGCAGCGCGGCTCGTCTCTCTCCCCCGGAAGGGGGAGGTTCGGGTGGGGGCGGCAAAAATAGAGCGGGGGTTTGCGCGGGCGGAATGTGGCCGCTCTTCCGCCAACCCCCGGTTTTCAGGAAGGGGAGACAGGGAAATCCCCTGACTTAGCCCGCGAGCCGCTCTTGGTGGTACTGCGGCTACGGCTGGCGAATAGCTTCGGACTCTGTGGCGGCCCGGCGCAGGCAGTCCGGGCCGCGAGGTGAGTGCATGAAAAAATCAGCCCTTATCGTTAGCCTGCTGGTCCTGGCAGCCTGCTGTCTGGCGACCCCGGCCCCGGCCCAGCCTCCCACCACTTCCGGGGGGTCGGGGCAGGCCCTGCTCAATTTGCACAACACCGTGGCCGTGCACGGGTATGATGTGGTGGCGTATTTCAACCAGAACCGGGCCCGAAAGGGGAGCAGGAGCATCAAACAGAGCCTGGGCATGGCCAATTACTATTTCGCCACCTGGCGCAACCGCTATCAATTCCTGAGGGACGCGCCCAAGTACCAGCCCCAGTTCGGCGGCTACTGCACCCTGGCCATGGCCATGGGGCGCCTGGAAGACATCGATCCCCATGCTTTTACCATCTATCAGGGCAAGCTCTATCTTTTCCGGGACGAGAATGCCAAAAATGCCTTCTTCAAGGACCCGGACCACATCGTCTATCGGGCCGCGGACAATTATTTCGAGATCGCCCGGGAACGGCGGGAATATTGAGCTATGAGCTTTTGAGCTGTGAGCTGTGAGCTGTGAGCTGTGAGCTGTGAGCTGTGAGCTGTGAGTTTCGAGTTTCGAGTTTCGAGTTTTGAGTTTTGAGATGGGAAAGGCGGTAGGCGTTGCGCTTTCCCGCCTACTTCTTGATTCATCATTCAAGAAAGGGCGCAATAAATTGCGCCCACATTTGCCTTAAAAGAGCGTAAAGGATTCAGCAGTCCTGACCATGCCTCCTCATTAAGACCTCAATACCAGGATGTCCTCCGACCAATCGAACACCCCACCATAATTTTACCGAAAACCGAAAACAGAAAACAGAAAACCATACATCAAGCCGGGACCGAGGCGCCCAAAAGGAAAAAAGAGGCCACCAGGCCCAAGAGCACCAGGGCAATCATGCCCCCGTAGGACAAGCGGCCGCTATAGGCAAACTGGTAGCCGAGATAGAGGATGCCGGCCCACAGCACCAGACCAACGAACAGCCAGGGGGAAAGGCCGCCGGCCGCGGTTAAAAATAAAACAGCCAGCGCGGCCAGGGCCACGCTTATCCAGAAAAGGGCCTTTCTGCCGCCGGTAGGTTGCACGGTCTCTTTTACGGCTTGGCGCGCCCGGGTCACGTCCTTCTTGGTGATCAGGTCCTTGTCGGCATTGAAAACGTCGTCCATCAAAAATTCCGTGGGCCTGTCCGTGCCGCTGGTGTAGGTGCCGGCTTTGGCGCCGTAGCGTACGATCCCCAATTTGCGCAGCAGATCAAGGAATTTCAATTGAGGTATTCTCCTTATCTTTTGGGTTTGGTCCCGCTGGCATTACCGGATGTTTTCTTTAAGAAAATCCACCCGGTCGGCCCTCTCCAGAGGTTAAGTCGGCATCAGGCTGACAATAGTTTAAGGGCGAATTCCCGGGTAGTGGCCTGATTCTAAGTAAAATTAAAGGATTATCCGGTTTTTTTAGTTTAACTTGACACCCGGACCCGTCCTGCCTATATTCCCCCCAGCAATTTTCTCACTTATTCCAGATATCCCTTCCCCTTGCTCCAGGAGGATGTGCATGGCAAAACGAGACGACATTAACAAGGTGATGATCATCGGTTCGGGCCCCATTATCATCGGCCAGGCCTGCGAATTCGACTATTCCGGCACCCAGGCCTGCAAGGCGCTGCGGCAGCTGGGGTATGAAATTGTCCTGGTGAATTCCAACCCGGCCACCATCATGACCGACCCGGGCATGGCGGACGTCACCTATATTGAACCCCTGAACCTGGAGCACATGCGGGAAATTGTCGCGCAGGAGCGGCCGGACGCCCTGCTGCCCAACCTGGGGGGCCAATCGGGTCTGAACCTGTCTTCGGCCCTGGCCCGCTCCGGGGTGCTGGACGAATACGGCGTCAAGGTCATCGGCGTGGAAGTGGACGCCATCAAGCGGGGCGAGGACCGCCAGGCCTTCAAAGACACCATGAACCAGTTGGGCCTGGAGATGCCCCGAAGCGAAATCGCCCTGTCGGTGGAGCAGGCGGAGCGCATCGCCGATGAACTGGGCTACCCCCTGGTGGTGCGCCCGGCTTACACCCTGGGGGGCTGGGGCGGCGGCCATGTCTACAATCCGGAGGAGCTGCGCACCATTGCGGCCCGGGGCATCGCGGCCTCCATGGTGGGCCAGGTGCTCATCGAAGAGTCGGTCCTGGGGTGGGAAGAGCTGGAACTGGAGGTGGTCCGGGACGCCAAAAACCAGATGATCACGGTGTGCTTCATCGAAAACGTGGACGCCATGGGGGTGCACACCGGGGACTCTTTTTGCACCGCGCCCATGCTCACCATTGACCCGGAGCTGCAACAACGCCTGCAAAAATTTTCCTATGACATCGTGGAGGCCATCCGGGTCATCGGCGGCACCAATATCCAGTTCGCGCACGACCCCAAAACCGGGCGGGTGGTGGTCATCGAGATCAACCCCCGCACTTCCCGGTCCTCGGCCCTGGCCTCCAAGGCCACGGGCTTTCCCATCGCGTTTGTGTCCTCGCTTCTGGCCGGGGGCCTGACCCTGGACGAAATTCCCTACTGGCGCCTGGGCACCCTGGACAAGTATGAGCCCT
>CAZLRL010000289.1:0-4266 GCA_964561645.1 uncultured Desulfobacterales bacterium | reverse complement strand
GGGGAGGAGTCCCGTCTCCGGGTTTTGGTTTTGGTGGCCGAAGAGGGGGATAAGAACAAAAAGGGGGCGGCAAGGGCAGGTTGGGTTCAGAGGGCGGTACGTGTAAGTGTATTACAAAGGGGAAGAAGGAGCGGTGGCCGGCGGCAGGGTAGACCTAGTGGTAGGATGGGGGCGGCTATCGGGATGAAGGCCTCCTGGTTTGACCATTTCCTCAAGTGGAAGCGTGCGCACGCCGCAGCAAGCGTGTCACGCTTTTTGGAAGGGTGTTTAGAGGAGGGGAGATGCTTCTGAGGAGATGCTCCCCCCCATTTTTTACTCTCCCTGTGCCTCTTGGGGTTTTGGTTGCAGGGGTTGCTGGGTTTGCTGTTCAGCGAGTTTTTCCCTGGTTTTTTCTGCCAGGGCCTGGTGTCTCAGCCACTCTTCAATAGGTAGAATCGGCTGGGGCTTAAGCCCTTTGCTCTCGCGTTCTATATTGATCTTCTCCATGCCGAGTTTGTAGTCGTTATAAGATTTTTGAAGTTCGGCCTCGGCCTTGGCCACTTCTGCATCGGCCTCTTTGGAAGATGATACCGCATAACCAATGCCGGCGGCCATGACGCCCAGGCCGCAACCAGCAGTCACCAAAAGCAAAATGCTCACCAGACAAACACCAGCCATCCCCTTAACGGAACGAGTCATCATGGACCTCCCTATTCGATTTCCCTCTGTTTTGATAGTTGAATCGTGAGGGACAGCCTGTGGGTGACAATTTTTTCGCCTTTGGGCAAGGTGGGCGGCGAGGCCTGGTCCGGACCTCACTTTTTTTCAGGCAATCACCGGCGTTGAGATAAAATGGCTGGAGGGGAAGATTATGAACCGGGGTTCTCTCGGGGAGCCTGGCCCTTGGGATATTCGTTTATGGGTCCTGAGAACATAGAAAGCGACATTGCCCTTGCCAGGAAGATTTGTGAGGGTTTGCGCTCAGGGGAGAAAGAATGCCTGGGGGAATTGGTGGCCGCGTATAATGAATTCTTCCTCAACTTTACCCGGCGCCGTTTGTTCAGGGCGGAGGTCGCCGAAGACGTGGTGCAAAGTTTCTGGAAAGAGATGCTAAGCGGCCAAACCATTTGTACCTATGCTCTTGGTTCCGAAAACCCCGCCACACTGCGGACCTATCTGGTGGGGGCGCTCCACCGCCGGGTTATCGACGCCAATCGAAAAATCTCGAAAAACGGAGAGCGGCATCAGGAGGGAGGCAATATCCAGGACCGGCCGGACCAGGCCCCTTCCCCGCACAACGGCGTGGTCCATTCTTCATCCCAGGATCTGGCCCGGCGGTTGGTGCATCAGGCCCTCTTAAGGCTCTCGGAGCACTCCCCCCAAGATGCTGATCTGGTTCGCCTGCACCTGGGGGGCTTGGATTACAGCCAGATGGCGGCCCGGGTGGGCAAGAGCCGGGATGCGGTCAAAAAGCAATTCAGCCGCGCCGACACGGGCTCGCTGGCCAAGTTTAAAAAGGCCTTGAAGCACCTCATGCATATCGAGGGCCTGCGATACGAAGATATTTAAAGGGAGAACGGGGTAGGTTCCATGTCCCCCCTCTCGGGATTCCTTCGATTAAAGAGAAAACGGATCATGACAGAAAAGCCCAAGACCGACCACGAGTCATTTTTACGGGAGGATATTCCGGAAGAGGTCATGGAAAAGCTGCGCGCCGCTTATAAAAGCCCAAGGCATGGGCGTGTATTGCCACGGCCCAGGATCTATGTCCGATACTCGGTCTCCCTAGAACCGGAAGTTGGGGAAGAACCCTCCATGGCCCCGGTCAAAGAGGCCGATTTGCCGTCCCGTTCTTGCCCATCCCCGGAAACGGTCATCGCCTATGCCCTGGAGGAGCTTCCTCCGGAGGAGAGAGCCCAAGTCCAGGCCCACCTCTCGGGATGCCGGGATTGCCTGGAATTGGTGTTGGATGTACGCACTGCCAGGGCTGAGGCCCAGGAAGGGAAACAAGAAGTTCGGGATGCCGGCCCGGTCGCGGTCAAGTCCCGGAAATGGCTGACTGAATTTGTCGGCAGATTGCAGCGGCTGGCCTCCGGTCTCCTTGCTCTCCCCCAGCTGGCGCCAGCGGCGGTGGCCGTCTCAGTAGTCCTGGCAGTGGTAGGCCTGGGGCTGCACCAGCACCTGAAAGCCCCCATAGGGGTCCAGCTCGATCTGGTGGCGAGAACTTCCGATGGTTTATTGACCAGGGGATCGGCAGGAGAAACGGACATTAAAATCCCCCCGGGGGGAGTGCTGCGCTCCGGCGACCGCTTTCAAATCGTCCTCGAAACCAATAAGGAGGCGTATGCCTATGTCTTTTTTCAGGATAGCGCCGGGAGAATTACCATCTTATTTGCCGGAAAAATGCAGGGAAAGAAGCGGCATAAACTTCCGGCCGAAGACAACTGGTTCAAGCTGGATGAAACCACGGGGCTGGAGCAGGTCCTGGTCATGGCAGCCAAGGATCCTGTGGTCAACCTCGATGAAGTGGTGCAATTATTAACCAGGGAAGGAATCGGCGGCCTTCAGAAGGCCTATCCGCAGAGTTCCTTCCAGTTTTTTTCCTTTCAGCACCAATGATTTCTCTGTCTTAGCCGCAGGTTCGAGAACATGACCATAGTACGCCGCGCCCTCTTTTTCTTGTGCTTCGCCGGCTGGTTCTTTGCGCTCCTCCTGCCATTGGCCCAGGCCCAGGAATTTGACCCGGAAAAGGTGCTCAGGGACTATCCGGAAATACGCCAGGCCATTGAACAGAAAATCATTGACCACGAAACCCTGAAAAATGTTCTTACCCTGGTTCAACAAGGCCGGTACGCCGAGGCCATCCCTCTGGTGGAGGAGGGCCTGAAGAAAGCTGAAAAGATTCTTGGCCCTGAACATCTCTTCATAGCCACCACCCAAAACACCCTGGCCACCCTTTATATGAAGCTTGGCAAATACGACCAGGCGGAACCGCTTCAGAAGCAAGCTCTCGATAGTCGTCAGAAGCTGTTGGGACCGGAGCATCCCCATACCATTGCCAGCATGGACAACCTGGCCCAGCTCTATTACGCCAAAGGCGCCTATGACCAGGCGTTGCCATTGTTTCAGCAGGCGGTGCAGGTTGCAGAAAAGGTATTAGGCCCGGAGCATCCACAAACTGCTAATAGCCTTACATATCTATCTTTGATACATCACCACATGGGTTCTTATAATACAGCACTGGCCCTGAACCAGCGAGCTTTGAAGATAAGGGAAAAGATACTGGGATCAAGACATCCCGATACCGCAGTAAGCCTGAATAATCTGGCATCGCTATATAAGACCCTGGGCTCATATGATAAAGCTCTTCCTCTGTTCCAACGAGCTTTAAAAATACGTGAAGAGGTATTAGGACCAGAACATCCAGATACCGCCGTCATACTTAATAACCTAGCGGAATTTTATCGAGTTAAGGGTGATTATGATCAAGCGCTGCCTTTGTATAAGCGAACTTTGAAGATAATGGAGAAGATATTGGGACAGGAAAACCCTAGCACTACCCTTTGCCTCAACAACCTTGCAATCTTATATAGTATTATGGGAGCCTATGACCAGAGTCTGCCCATTTTCAAGCGGGTTCTAACGATACATGAAAAGGTTCTTGGACCAGAGCATCCAAGGACTGCTCTTAGCCTTAACAATCTGGCGGACCAGTATCAAATTTTGGGTGATTATGACCAAGCCTTGTCTTTACATCAGCAGGCTTTGAATGTACGGAAAACCGTCCTGGGCTTGGAACACCATGACACCTCTATAAGCCTTAATAACCTGGCAGAACTTTATCGGGCTATGGAGTCCTATGACCAAGCACTGTCTCTACACTTTCAGGCTCTAAAGATTAAGGAAAAAGTTCTGGGTCCGGAACATCCTGATACTGTCATTAGTCTGAAAAATATAGGGTTTCTTTATCTTAGTATCCGAGATTATAGCCAGGCCCAAAATTATTTTAGACGGATACATTTTCAGCCAGGCATGGTTGAACTCCACTTGGCAACCGGGCAGGCATCTTCGGCTCTAAAACTC
The DNA here is from genome assembly GCA_964561645.1 of uncultured Desulfobacterales bacterium. Lineage (GTDB taxonomy): Bacteria > Desulfobacterota > Desulfobaccia > Desulfobaccales > 0-14-0-80-60-11 > JBGSLA01. The sequence goes on along the minus strand of CAZLRL010000289.1, from coordinate 204 downwards.
CTCTCTGATATGGCTCCATCACTTAAAGACACCCCAAGATATCACATTCAGTTTCACACTCAGTATGGGCTTGCCTTGACAGGAGTGGGCCGCCGGGGGGAGGCTGCGGTGGCCTTGGATCGGGCCGTACAGGAAATCGAGCAGGTGCGCCAGCGGGTCAGGGAGCCGGGTGCTGGCTTTTTCCGGGCCGGTTCTGTCGGGGGT
>CAZLRL010000288.1:1829-4277 GCA_964561645.1 uncultured Desulfobacterales bacterium | reverse complement strand
GCCCCTGCCGCTTCCACGGCCTCAACCTCCGGCTTGGCCTGGGACGACAACGCGGTCAGAGCTTCCCCGCCCCATTTGGCCACCACGGGGTTGATTCCCTGAATGGCCGGAATGTTGGTCAAGGCCACGTTCATGAGCTCCTGGGGCCGCCGGGTGGCCGGGTCCAGGCGAAGCACCGGCGAGAAATAGCGGTATTCCCGCTGCTTCAGATACCCCTCGGCCTGGCTCGTCCACTCCACCTGGGCCCAGAGTCCGTCCTCCCGGACCTCCAGATCTTTGATCCAGCCGGCCGCGGGAGCCTGCCCGCCGGTTAAGGATTGGTGCTCATAATCAATGACCAGGTCGGTGCCCCGAACCCCAAAGGCCTTCACCATGGCCGCCAGGGATTCGGGGTCCACCTCGAACGAGGGACGGCCATCCACCAGATTCACTTCTCCCAGCGGCAGGAGTCTGAGCCATTCCGGCAACTCCGCCATCTCCAATGTCAACTTCACTTCCTTTTCCATGGTGATCTTCCCTGTTTAAGTCCGAATTTCTGCCTGCAAGCCTTGGAATGGTTAATCGTTCGTCGGTTCTTTCCGTTCTCCCAGGACTTCCTGACCTTCCTGGGCCAGAGGTACCCCGAAGCGCTCCGCTATATGTTCCAGGCTCAAAGGCACCCCCATATCCGCCAGATTCCGGTACACCTCCGACAGCGTCTTGAGGTCTTCTTCTTCCTCATAACGGAAGCGGAACCAGGGCACCGGCTTGTCCCAGCCAAAGTTGAAGCCCACCAGCGGCCGGAGCAATTGCTCCCGCAAGGTCTGCCCCAGGGCCTGCGCGTCCGCTTCCACCAGGTCGCTGCGCACCTGGGCATGCACCTTGGCCGCGGCATAGGTGCCCGTGCCCCCGGAAGTGTCCGTGGTCAAAGTCTGTCCTAAAATGGCCTTGGACATCTCCCGGTTGCAAAAATCCGCCATCACCTGGAACGGATTGGAGCTGCCCGACCGGTTGGTGGTTTCCACGAACTCGATCTCCGTGTTCTTGCTGATGATCCCCGCGGCATCCGTGCCCAGGCTGCGGATGGCCTGGATCAGAGCCTCCCGGTCCGCGGGCGTGGAGGTGGGATCGTACTTGCCCAGCCGCAGCGGCATCCCGAATACCTCGTTGAACCCCGCCCAATCCTTCAGGGCATAATTCTTCAGGAGGTACATGTAGCCTACTACCCGGAGCACCCCGGCCCGGGTGTCATGCCCGCTTTTGGCCTTGTACCGGTGATAGATGATCTTCCAGGGAGGAAAGGGTTCCCCTTGCCAGGGTCCGTCCGCGGTCACCAGCCGGGGGTTCAGGTCCTCCACATAGGTCACCTTTTTCTGGGGCACCCACTTCAACTCCTCCACCCCGACCCGGCCCTGTTCCACGCCCCAGATAATCTCCGTCAGCGCGAAACCCTTGCCGATGGCGTCCAGCAAATCCAGAAAAGCACTCTCAAGGTTGGGGGTCTGAAAGATAATCTCCCCCACTGCCTCGGCGATGTTCCTGTCCTCCGGGGTGTCGGCGTACGGCAGCACCTCGTAATCCAGGCTCAGGACCGCCAGCTTGCGGGTTTGAAGAAGAGAGGCCAGATGCGCGTCTTTTTCTTCCATTTCTTCAAAGAGCTCCATCTGACGGGATACCGCGCCTTGATCCGCTTCCCGGAAGATGTAGGCCAGGCCGCCGGGGGTCAGGCCCACGCTCGGATAAGTGCTCCAGCGGTCCTGGATACTTACTGCCCCCAGTTCCCGGGTGTCTGGTTTCGTCTGCGGCTTGAACCACCTGCCAAAATAATCCTTCAATCCCATGGGTGTCCTCGCTTGTTAAAATGCCCCCCGGCCGCTAAAGGCCCGCGTCTCAACCTGCTGATAGGTCTCGGTTTTTCCTCCGGGTATCGTCTGAGCCAGGGTCACCGCTCCTGCCAGCGCGTCGGGGCCGTCGTCATGCAGGGTCCGGGAGGGAAAATACAGTATTTGCTCGATGAGCTTCTCCTGGTCCGAATGGCCCCGGACAAAGCGGACTCTCCCCCGCTCCATCAAGGGCGATAAACTGGCCACCCGGGTCTCCTTGGCCAGCCGGTGGGTTACCCCCTTTACCGGCAAGAGCAACCCCAGCTCCCGGCCCATGTTGTCGAATTCCTTCAGCAGCAGGCGCTGGAAAAGATTGTCCTCTACTCCCAGAATATGGTAGGGGTGTTCCCGGTGACGGTTGAACACGGCCCGCAAGGTCTGTTCCAGAGTGGTTTTCTGGATGAACGCGTCCAGCACGAAGAACTCCAGTTGCCGCGGGCAATACCCCACCGTGACCACCGCCTTGTAATCCGCGCTCCCGCCGGCCTCCAGCGAGGGGTCGAAAAAGCCCACCACCACCAGGACCTTGTCTTTCAGACTCATCTTCGACAGTTGTTAAAAAATAGTTTTGGTTTATCAATGGGTT
>CAZLRL010000288.1:0-1819 GCA_964561645.1 uncultured Desulfobacterales bacterium | reverse complement strand
GTCTTTCAGAGTGTCAGGGTGGTAGTAGTGGATCCACTCCTCCTTAAACATGCCGCTGACGGGAGTGGGTTCGTTCATCTTTTCCCGGTTGAAGGCCACCGTGCCCATGAGCTGCTTTTGCATATGCAGCCGGGAGGTGGGGTGCCTGGCTTCCCATAATGAGGTGTCATCATCCTGGAGCGCCCGGTAAATCTGCCGCCGAAAAAGGCAGTAAGGCTCCTCCGGACTGGTCAGCATCAGGTGCAAGGCGCTCCGCTGCCGCAAAATGGTGCCGATGACCATGAGCGTGCCGTTGGCTTCCAGGGCCGGATAAACCGCGGACTGCACCCAGTCCATGATCTGGCTCACCACCTCCGGGTTGCGCACGTTCATGTCATTTTCCAGGTCGTCCAGGATGACCAGGTCCGGCCGGTACTGCCGGTGCTTCAGGCCCCGAAGGCGCTGCCCCCGCCCCCGGGCCTTCAGCCGGATATTGTTGGTGGTGACGAAATCGTCCACCGGCTTGTTGCTCCTGACCAGCTCCCCGAAATCCTGGTGCAGCCGCTCGTTGTAGAGCAATTCCATATACAGATAGCCGGTGAGGTCGCTGGCCAGGTCCTCGGTGTCGCTGCCGATGATGATGAAGTGGCGTTTGCCGAAACAGATCTGGTGCAGCACATACCCGAAGGAGCAAACCGTGCTTTTGGCAAACTCCCGGGGCGCGGCCACCACGGCCGGGGTCACCACCTCCCCCCGATCCTCCATGAACCGGACCAATTCATAATGGAAGGGTGCGGGAGGATGGGAAAAATAGTGGGGCAAATAGGTCCGGCAAAAGTAGAGGGGATCGGCTTCGGCCCGCTTGAGACGCTGGTCCCGCTTCTCCTGGGTGTCTCCCCAGAAGGGCGTCACCTCCATGGACAGGCGCATCAAAATCCGGTCCGCCTTTTGTCGAAAAGCGCTCTTGGTCAGCTTTTTCTTGAGGTTCATGCCGCGACCCCTTTACCCTCTGCCCTCTTCGTCTTCTTCCAGGATGCGAAAGAATTCCTGCATCCAATGGGTAAATCGTTTGATTTCTTCCGGTTCCTTCACCCAGCCGCGGACAAATTCGCTGAATCGATCCATGACTTCCAGGGCCGCGGCCCTGAGGTCCCAACCGCTGTTAGTCAGGCGGTCGATCAAGGTAACTATTTTGGTCAACTCATCCAGTTCCTGGGGCTTGAGGTCTCCCTTGGCCAGAAGCTTCCCCGTCTTATCCCGCAGCACCCCCTTGAGGGCTTCTCCCAACCAGCGGGGGGACACCAGGGCATGACGCTTTTTTTCCTCCCACCGTCCATCCTTGCGCCAGCGCCTGAGAGTGTGGAGAGTCACGGGAAACATTTCCTGGATTTCCTCGAGTTTCTTGCCGGCCAGGTAGAGAGATTGAACTTCTTCGAAGTAATACTGCCGCTTGTTCCGCCCGGTTTTATAGTGCCGTGTCATGAGTAGCTCGCGGTATCCGGAAGTTCCCGGTTGTGCCTGTCAGCAACCGGTCGGGCCGGCCTCAAGAGGCCAGACAGTCCATATCCAGCATCTGATCAGATACGGCGCTCTCGAAAATTCTGACCGGACCGCCGGCCAGTTTCACACCTCTGAGTTTGCCTTCCCAGAACCAGCGGTACACGGAAGAGCGCGATATTCCCAAGCGCCCGGCTACTTCACTCGGCCTCAGTAATCTTTCTGCTGTCATGCGCTTTCCTCCTTGTGTGGCTCACTACCCTTTCAAGAACCATGGCACCCCCCGGAACAAATGTGCCAATTTGGCGCAAAAACCCGGCGCCCTCCCCCCGCCGCCCCTCCC
>CAZLRL010000287.1:0-4277 GCA_964561645.1 uncultured Desulfobacterales bacterium | reverse complement strand
TCATCTCACCATCACGGTGACCGGCAAGGCGGCCCACGGGGCCACGCCCCACCGGGGCCTGGACCCCATCCTGGTGAGCGCCCAGGCCCTCACCCAGATCAGGGCCTTTTTGTCCCAGGAGGTGGACGCCCGCCATCCCGTGGTGCTCACCTTCGGCCGCATCGCGGGGGGCAACCGCTTCAATATCCTGGCCGACAAGGTCACCCTGGAAGGGAGCCTGCGCTATCTCCAGGATTCGGTGCGCCAGCAGATCATTACCGGGCTCAAGCGCCATCTGGCGGGCCTGGCCAAAGCCACCGGGGCCAAGATCGAGCTGACCCACAAGACCATCTATCCCATCCTGCGCAACGACCCCGGGCTGGCCGATAAGGCCGTGAAAATCCTGCGCCGCCTCCTGAACCCCAAGAATCTGCAGATGCATCATCCGGCCATGGGAAGTGAGGATTTTTCCTATTTTGCGGCCCAGGTTCCGGCTTTTTATTTTTTCCTGGGCGTCCGCACTCCCGGCACCCGGGGCCACGCCCTGCATTCCCCGGAATTCAACCCCGACGAGAAGGCCCTGCCCTTCGGGCTCAAGGCCGTGGCCGGTTTGCTGGCGGCCCTCACCCAGGAAAAGATTTAAGAAGCGCCTCCTAAATTCCGACACCAATAGGAGTCGAACACATCAATTCGAGGAGGTAACCTATGCTTACCGTCATGCAGCAAAGTCGCGACAACATCGTGGGGGTCCAGGGCAGCGGCAAGGTCACGGAACAAGACTATCAGAAGGTCCTTATTCCTCAACTGGAGCAGGTGCTGAAAGAACATGACAAGGCCCGGTTTCTGTACTATCTGGATGATCATTTTGAAGGCTGGGAACTGGGGGCCATGTGGGAAGACACCAAGTTCGGCAGGCGCCACAAGAACGATTTCGATAAAATCGCCGTGGTCGGGGGGCCGAAATGGGTGGCCTGGGGAACCAAGCTCATCGGTCATTTTATGGAAGGTCAGGTGAAAACCTATGCCCCCGAGGAACTGCAGTCGGCCTGGAACTGGCTGGAGTCTTAACTGCTTAAGAAAAGTTCGAGGTTCAAGGTGCAAAGTTCAAAGTCGCAGGGGTGCGTCTGACGCACCTTTTGCATAATTTTGAGAGAGCGGCAGGCTCAAGTGGACTGTTACGACCGGTTCAAGGAACAAAGTTCAAGGTGCAAAAACATCTGTAGGGTGCAAATTTAACCAAACATCTGGTTTTATTCTGTAGCCGCAAGCTTTAGCCTGCGTCATTTCCGTAATTATTTTCGCAAGCTAAAGCTTGCGGCTACAGTCTTAAAATATACTTTTCAAGAAAAGTGGAAAGATTGCTGGTGAGGTCTCACATCTTTTGACCAGGCTGTGTTGCGGTCGCGGGTTAAGGCAGCGCCGGGAGTCGACGCGGCCTAAAACCGAAAGGTTTTTCGTTTCAGGCGCGTGAAGGATTCCTCGACCTTAATCCGGTGCTTGGCCTGCATGGCCTCCCGGATTTTTCGGGTCATTTCGTCCAGAGATAAAGGTTTGATGACGATTTCCAGGTGCTCCAGGTGGTAAATCTGATGGATCTGGCCGCGCTGTTTCAGCATGAGGATGAGGCGGGTGCCCGGAAAACGCTGGCGCATGTCTTCCAGCCACTGCAGACATTGAGGCAGGTTGGGGTCGATGATGAGGAGATCGAAGGTCAGTTTTTCACACAGGACCTCGGCTTCCTCCACCGAGCTGGCCAGGTTGAAGTCCCCGAAGCCTCCGAGTTTGATCACCTGTGAGAGGAATTCCCGGCACCAGTCGTCCTGATCCACCACCAAAATACGACCCCGATATTGAACAGAACCGACGGCGGTGAGCTGAAACATCTTGCCTGACTCCCAGAGTAGTGCACCCATACCTTACTATGAAATGAGGCGGTCCGCAAGATGGTCTCTTTTCGACCCCTGCGATACCTTGAAAGAGACCTGTCCGTTAGGCTCCAATAATTTTTACTATCTCCAAAGGCCGATACGAAAATAAAATTTCTTGTTCAGGAACTATGTGGTTGACCTTGCGGAAAGGGCGCTATGAATCAAGAATCCTTGCGCGCCGCTCTATGCTCAATTTGTTCAAGGTTTCCTCTTATTGACCATTATACTTGATCGGTTAAGCTTTGGAAAATAAAGTCACGATAAAAAGCAAGCATAAATTATTTTTATATATTTTATGCTTGCATTCTATAGGCATTAGGATAAAATGCAAGCATAAAAGCTATGGAGGTGCAAGCATGGAGGATAAGCCCAGCAGCACAGACGAAAAAAAGGCCAAAGGGGGTCATGCTAGGTCGACAAAACTTTCCGCGGACCGGAGAAAAGAGATTGCACGGAAGGCTGCAATGACAAGATGGCATTCCGAGATACCTCAAGCGCAATACGATGGTATTTTAAAAATAGCTGGTGCAGAGATTCCTTGCGCGGTTGCTGAATTTGGGGATCGTGTGGCTCGGGTGATTGTTCAACGTGAAGTTGTGGGGCTTTTAACCGGTAGCAAAAAAGGCAATTTAAACAGATACTTGCAAGCTAAAAATATGCAGCCCTTCCTTCCAGATAAGTTCAAAGATAAAACTTTGGATCAGGCCGCGATAGTTCTTAAAATCATGGGTCGCAGGGCTTTTTGTTATGAGGGTGAGGACATTGTTGATTTATGCAAAATGTACTTAAACGCTCGAAAGGCAACGACCGAAGTAGGAAAGAGGGTTCTATTAAAGCATCAACTTCAACTTGCGGACCGAGCAGAAATACTTATTACTTCATTAGCAAAGACAGGCATAACCGGTCTGATTGATGAAGCTACTGGATATCAACAGGTTAGAGCCAGGGATGCACTTCAAGCCTACTTGGACCGTGTCTTGCGCAAGGAATTGGCTGCGTGGGTGAAGAGATTTCCTGATGAGTTTTTCAAACAAATGCACAGATTAAAGAAGTGGCCTTGGTCTGGCACCAGCAAACGCCCACCCATTGCAGGAAAATATGTAATAGATATTGTTTATAAAAGGCTTGGACCGGGAATTTTGGAAGAACTGGAAAAGCTAAACCCTAAGACAGCAAAAGGATATAGACCAGCCAAGCATCATCAGTGGTTAACCGAAGATGTTGGCCATCCAGCTCTTGCGCAACATTTATATGCTGTTATTGGACTAATGAGAATTTCTAATACATGGATTGAGTTTATGAGAATGTTGGAAAGGGCATATCCCAAGAGAGATACTAAACAATTATTACTCTTTGCTTAGCTTGGACCAGCGCGCAGAGGCTGCCTTTTTTGCAATTTCTTTCAGCTCTTCTGGCGTGAGCTTTTCCGCTCGCGCCTTAACCCCCTTCTGTCCACCAAGGCGACCCCAAGGCAACGGCATGAGGATTTTTGTCGGAAGGTTCTTCGGCTGGTTCTCCTCCCGTGGCGATCTCCACAATCTTCTTGCTCAAGACGTTGAGATCACCAGGGCGTTTTTTCTTTTTGCTTGATTGGTCAGGCATATATAGATTATGCCAGGCAAGGGGGATAATTTTCAACCTCCGCCCAAAAATCAAATGACCACTACCGTATTTTGGGCTTTCTTGCAGATAACCTTCTGCAAATACTAAAAAATCACTCCGGGAAAGGGCGGGGTCAGGTGAGGGGTTACGCCTTGGCTGAGCGGCGGGAGCTGCCCCGGGGACGGCGGCGTCGGGGCCGGCGGCGGGTCGGCTTGGGGGCCGGAATTTCCGTTTGCGAGAGCCAGGAAACCACCTCCTCCCGGGGCACGGCGCACAAACGATTCAACAGCCAGGCCTCGGGATAGGCGGCCAGACGGGTGATGCGGGCGGGAATGGTTTGCCGCGGTTTCAGATAGGGGCGGATGGTTTCCGCCAGGGCCAGAACCTGGGTGGTTTCCTCCTGGCGCTGCCGGGGGAACTCGATGGGCCCCAGGGCCTGGCGGATATGAACCGCCAGGGCTTCCCGGAGTTCGGCCAGGTTATGCGGCAGTTCCTGCTGGTGGAGGTAGGGGGCCAGGACCAGACCCCAGATCAGGTTTTCGGACAGGGTCAGATCGGCCTGATAAATCTTATCCAGGCGGGCCATGTGGTCGAGAAGTTCCCGCTTGCCGGCCTGGCCCAGGCGGCCTTGCCAGGAGGGGAAGATGGCATAGAACAGGCCGCTTTGGAGCATCAACTCCATGAAGGGCCGGGCTGCGCCGCTGTGTAAATCCTTGAGGAGCTCATCCCGGAGGCGGGCCGGGGGGCAGACCCGGATGAGGTTCTTTT
>CAZLRL010000286.1:0-4287 GCA_964561645.1 uncultured Desulfobacterales bacterium | reverse complement strand
GCTGGGCCCCAACGGCTCGGGCAAAAGCACCCTGCTTAACGCCATGACCGGGCTGGTGCCCTTGAAATCCGGCACGGTGTGGTACAACGGCACCGCCCTGGAAGACTGGCGGCCCCGGGACCTGGCCCGCCAGGTGGCGGTGGTGCCCCAGTTTACCTGGATCGGCTTCCCCTTCACCTGCCTGGAGGTGGTGCTCATGGGGCGCTACCCCTACCGCCGGCGTTTTCAGCGGGATTCGGCCGCGGACCTGGAAGCCGCGCAGCAGGCCCTGGCCGAAACCCACACCACGGAGCTGGCCTCCCGCCTCATCACCCAGGTGTCGGGCGGCGAACGCCAACTGGTGGTCCTGGCCCGGGCCCTGGCCCAGGCCACGCCCATCCTCTTCCTGGATGAGGCCACCGCGTCCCTGGACGTGCGGCGGCGGCTCGAGGTCTTTGACCTTTTGACCGACCTCAACCGCAGCCAGGGCCTCACCGTCCTGGCCGTGATGCACGACATCAACCTGGCCACCCAGTATTGCCAGCGCCTGATTTTTCTTAAGGATCAAGGCATTTACCGTGACGGCACCACCTTCACCGCCTGCCGCCCCGAAGTGCTGGAGACGGTTTACGAAACCCCGGTCCTGGTGGAGCCCCACCCGGCCACCGGACGCCCCTGCGTCCACTTTTTGCCCCGGAACGTGGATCGAGGGGAACAGGACAAATCAGTGATCAGTGATCAGTGATCAGTAATCAGTAATCAGTAATCAGTGGCATAAAATGGGGCTCTGCTCACCGAAAAACGTAGGGTTGGCACCGCCCACCAAAGGCGTAGGATGGACACGGCCAACCAAAATTATGCGGCCGCTTCATAAAGAGAAAATATTGGGGGCCCAGGTTTTCATTCTGGGCCGGCGCAGGCTAGTATGGTGTTCCAGGTGCTGTTTCAAAATATTTTTATCCTAACGTAGGGGCCGACCAGTGTGTCGGCCCGAAAGACGGGCCCACACTTTAGGTGCGCCCCTACGGAGTGATTTTTATACCAAGGGTGCTGTCATATAGGTAACAAAATGTAGCCGCAGGCTTCAGCCTGCGCCTTGGGCACGGCAAGCCGTGCCCCTACAGTAAAATTACTTGTCTGGCGGCAACTTGGTATTACGGTAAAGATTACACTGGTGGGCACCGCCCACCGGAGAATGAGGAGGACCCGGCCTCGCGGCCGCCCCGGGGCGATAAGGTGTCGGCGGGCAGTGCCCGCCCTACATAAACTGAACGCGCCACGACGAGTCCGTAGCCCCCAAAATCATGAAAAACCCTGGTGGCACAGGCGTCTCGCCTGTGCGGGGGTCGGAAGTAATGCAGTTTTCCAAATGAGCGGAAACTATTGCCATCAGCAATTCCTTGGTGCGCCGATAGCACCCGACACGATCTGGATTATTTCGGTGGGGCGGGCCTCCGTGCCCGCCAGGACTATGGGCGGCCAGGGACGGCCGCCCCGCTAGAATATGGCTCCTGGGAAAATATTTTTGAAATAGTGGACCATGAGCCTGCAGCCCCTCAAAATCATGCCAAGCCCGGTGGCACAGGTGTCCTCACCTGTGCGGGGGAGGAAGCGGGACTGCCCCAAGCCTGAAGAGAAATTCCCCTTCGGAGCAATTAACCTTGAACTTTGAACCTTGAACTTTGAACTTTTAAGATGACTGAAATATTGACCTTCATGCAAGCCTACTGGTGGGTCTGGGCCTTGGCGGGGGCGGCCCTTTTCTGGTTAGCCTCCCTCCTGCTGGTGCGCTATCTGACCCTGAGGCGCCTGAGCGCCGCGCTGAAGCGGGAAGCCGCGCTCGAAGACCTGGAGGAGGTGCGGCTGCCCCACCCCCAGCCCCAGGACCACGAAGCCCTGCTGCTCCTGAAGGGTTACCGGCGCCGCTACCTGCTCAAGGTGTGGCCCCGCACCACCCTCAACTTCAAGGAAATCAACAACCTGTGCCAGACCCTGGTGGCGGAAATCGCCTCCATTTACTATCCGGAAGACGAACGGCCCGAATTGCGGGCCTCGTTGGCCGATCTGGTTTCTTTGTACCGGCGGGTCGGGGTGCGCCTGGGCTCCTGGCTGGAGTCCACCCCCTTCCGCCCTTTGAAGGACATGGAATTATCCACGGTTTTTTTCCTCCACACCGCGTATCAGCAAATTAAGGGCCACCCGGTCCACCAGTTCCTGCAGCGGCATCACATGTACCGCCTGGCCCGCTGGGCCTGGGGCGCGGCCAACCTGGTGAACCCCTATTACTGGGGCCGGCAGGCGGCTTATCGGGGGGGCCGGGAATTTCTGGCCCGCACCTTCCTGGCCAAACTGGTCACCGTGGTGGGAGAAGAGGCCATGCGCCTGTACAGCCGCCGGGCCCCCAACTTCCGCCTCTTCCGCCGCTACCAGGTGGGGGTGCAGGAAATGATCAACCTGGGGCTCAGGGAAAACGGCACCCTCCCGGCCGAGGTGGCCGCGCACCTGCTGCCAACCATCCTCAAAACCAAAGGCCTGGAAGATCAGGAAAAAGTGGCCCTGCTCAAGAAGTTGTCCTCACCCCGGCAGCGGGACACCGGGCTGGCCGATCTGACCCCCACCGAGCGGCAGGACCTGTTAAAATGGCTGGAAGGTCAGGTGAAAACCTGCTGGCAGGGACCGGCCCGGGAGGAACGCCTGGCTCTAATGAAGGAAAGGTGGCAGGAAGTGGAACCGGAACCCGAGTTGGTGGCATAAAATTGGCTGGGGCAAAATATGAGGCCCGGAGGCTTATGCCTCCGGGCCCTGATGCCTAGGCCGATTTCCGCTGGGGCGCCATTCATGGCGCCCTAAAGGGCTTGATGAATCAAGCCCTTCCAGCCAGCGGGAGCACAGGCGTCTCGCCTGTGACCCCTTTTTGGCTCCCTCAACGGGTTATTGAAAAATCAGGTCATCTTGAGCGAAGCGAAAAATATAGTCCTTTCAATTAGTTTTAGATCCTTCGCTACGCTTAGGCTAACAGGGTTTCGTTTGTAGAAGTCCCTTCAAGCAGTAGCCCGGGCTTCCAGCCCGTGTGCCCGGACAGGATGCCCGGGCTACCGACTACTGGAGGTAAGGGAACCCCCCCGGGGAAGGAACCACAGGCGAGACGTCTGTGCTCCCGAAAATCCCGCCGACCTCGAAATATACGTCCTTAATCACCCACGTCCACCCAGGTGGCCTGGGGTCCCTTGTCGCCCAACTCCTGGTCGAACTTCACCGGCATGCCTTCCGTTAGTTTGTCGAAAATATCCTGCCTCAAGGCATTCTGGTGAAAATACACTTCGCCGCCGTCGGGCCCGGCGATGAAGCCGTAACCCTCCTCCGGGAACAGGCGGGCGATAAACCCCTGGTAGCTCTGCTCCTCCTGGACCTTCACCTGCTGCTGCTTGACCCGGGAGTGCTCCTTCAGGCGCCGGTCCAGGACATCGAAGGCCTCGACGATGAGGGGCAGCACGTATCCGCCCTGGCGGTTGACGGTCAGGACGGCCCCCGGCAGGGTAATCACCAGCTGAATTTCGAAATTGTCCTGGCGGTGGGCGGTGCCGATGAGTTCGGCCCGGGCGTGGAGGATGGGCTCATAGGTGTGGTTCTGCAACCGGGCCCATTCGGTCTCGATTTTTTCCTGCCATTCCGGCAGAATTTCCAGGTTCCGGCTCTTGAGCTGCATGTCCAGCGGTAACATGATCAGTCTCCTGTTTTATTGAGTTCAAGGTCCAAAGTCCAAAGTTTATGAGAGGGCACAGTGTACCATGAAGCGGCTGTTCCGCCTTAACAAAGCCCAACCAGAGTCTATAATCTGTTAACTTAATCATACCAGGGTCGGCTGTCGATATCCCTTGAGGTCGGGCCGGGCAATTCCTGGGGGTTTTGGTCACCAGGCCCCAGAATCTTTTGGCCTGAGGTCACGTTCTGGAGTAACATAACCAAGAATATGCTTTCCTTCATGAAACCCGTGACGAAAAATTCCCTTAAGGCTATTGTCCGGTGGGGCGGCCGTCCCTGGCCGCCCATCCCTCTGGCGGGCACGGAGCCCGCCCCACTGAAATCTTCAATTTTTGAGCAAGCCGACGGCTCAGGCAACTGCCTAAAAGTTCAAAGTTAACAATGAGAAGGCGGGATGTGCTTCGCTTTCCCGCCCTACAATTGGGGTAGGACCAGGTAGATCCCGGTACCCCTCCAAAGGAAAATTTTCCCATGCCCCTGACTGAAAAAAATCGCCGGGACCTGTGGCAGGCCGCCACCGAAGCCCGCTCCCGGGCTTACGCCCCC
>CAZLRL010000285.1:0-4289 GCA_964561645.1 uncultured Desulfobacterales bacterium | reverse complement strand
TAGGGTTTAGTTGGTGGGCAGAGCCCACCCTACATTTTCCTTATTTTTTGTCATCATGAGCGCAGCGAAGGATCTAGATTCTTCGGTCGCCTGGCGACTCCCTCAGAATGACAGATATGAGATATTTGCCAGAGGCTCTGAAGGTAACTTGGTATTGGAGACAGAATTCTATGCTTTTAACCGAAAACCGAAAACCGAAAACCGAAAACCAATAAATGGGATGGCGTTGCGGCATAGTGGGGCTCCCGAATGCGGGGAAGACCACCATATTTAATGCTCTTACCGCGGCCTGCGCCGAGGTGGCGGTGTATCCCTTTTGTACCATCACCCCCAACGCCGGGGTGGTGCCGGTGCCGGACCCAAGGCTGGCGCAGTTGGGGGAATTGCTGAAGCCCGAGCGGCTGACCCCCACGACCATTACCTTTGTGGACGTGGCCGGTCTCATCGCCGGGGCCTCCCAGGGGGAGGGCCTGGGCAACCAGTTTCTGGGGCAGATTCGGGAAACGGACCTCATCGTGCACGTGGTGCGCTGTTTCGGCGACGGCCGCTGCCCCCATCCCCTGGACGGGCTGGACCCGGTACGGGACGTGGAGGTGGTGGAGACGGAGCTGCTGCTGGCTGACCTGGAGATCCTGGAACGCCACCGGGTGAAGCTGGAGAAGCGCCAGAAAGGCGGCGACAAGAGCGCGGACGCGGCTCTGGCTGCCGTGGCCCGGATGGAAGAAGGCCTCAACCAGGGCCGCTGGGTGCGGGATCAGGGTCTGGGACCGGCTGAGCTGGCCCACCTGGAGGAAGTGGCCCTGCTGACTTCGAAGCCCTATCTGTTTGTGGCCAATCTCAGCGAAGAGGAATACCAGGGCGGGGCCTGCTATCAGGCTCTCAAGGAGTTGGGAGAGCAGCGCCAGGCGCCGGTGGTGCCCATTTTGGGGGACCTGGAAGCGGAGCTGACCGACTTTTCCCCGGAAGAGCAGCGGGAGTTTCTCCAGAGCCTGGGTCTGGCCGAACCCGGCATCAACCGTCTCATTCGGGAAAGCTACCGCCTGTTGGGATTGGTAACCTTTTACACCATCGTGGGTCCCGAGGTCCGGGCCTGGACCGTGCCCGCCGGCACGGCGGCGCCCCAGGCCGCGGGGCAGGTGCATTCCGACATGGAAAAGGGCTTCATCCGGGCCGAAGTGATGCAGTTTGACGACCTGGCCCGGCTGGGCTCGGCGGCCAAGATCAAGGAAGCGGGGCTGCTGGCCGTGGAAGGCCGGGACCACCTGGTCCAGGACGGTGAGATTCTCCTTTTTCGCTTCCAGGCCTAATCCGGCTACGTTAATTTATTGATTAAGTGTTCAAATATATTGACAAATCCCCCCGCCCCCTTTTAGAAAAGGGGGGAAATTAAAGTATTTTTGAACTACTTAACGTTTCAGGACTAAATGAACCTTGCTTTTGTTGTGATATTGTGATAAAAATAACAAGCTGAGTGCAGGAGGTAGGTAGTCATGTTTCAGATTGGCGCCCTGGCCGTTTATCCCGCCCATGGGGTGGGGGTTATTGAATCAATTCAGGACCGGGAGGTGGCCGGACTTCTGCAACGATTTTACATCATGCGTCTGTTGGACACGGACATGATCATCATGATCCCCACCGGCAACGCCTCCAATATCGGTTTGCGCACTGTCATCGACTCCAAGGCCGTGACCGAGGTTTTCGACATCCTCAAAGAACGACCTACCCGCCTGAACAACCAGACCTGGAATCGCCGCTACCGGGACTACATGGACAAGATCAAGACGGGCTCTTTGTTCCGGGTGGCGGAAGTCCTCCGAGACCTGACCCTCCTGAAATTGGAAAAAGAACTCTCCTTCGGCGAACGAAAAATGTTGGACACAGCGAAAAATCTTCTGGTGAAAGAGCTCTCATTAGTGAATAATAAAGAGGAGGACGAAATCGAAGCTCTACTTCAGGAACTTTTGGATGTGTCGCCGGCAGAGGTCCAAGTTTCCTGAACCCAACACTGTCTGGCAAAGTGAACCTCGGGCCAGGTTGCAGAACCGGCCAGGGTGTCCCGCCTCAGCCTCGGCTGGAGCGCTCCCTGACCCTGCGCAGCTTGATTCCCTCCCACTCCCGGGTGTTCCGGAAAGGGGGTAGGTGAGAGTTGCTAAAAAAGGTGGGCATCGGGGCCTTTCTGGCAACCATCTGTGCGGTCAGCGGTTATCTCATCGCCACCAATATCAGGCAGCTGCAGCCATATTGGTGGGCCGGCTGGGCCGGTCTCGGTGTCGGCCTGTTCGTGGCTCTCCTCACCCTGGGCCTGGAAAATCTCATCAAGCGCATTCCCCTGAAGACCATCCTGGGGAGCACCCTGGGGCTGTTCATCGGCCTGGGGATCGCCAAGTTAGCCTCCTATCCTTTTGACCAGTTCCTGGCGGAGCCCTACCTGCAGATCCCGCTGTACATCATGTTTTCGGTCATTTTCGGGTACATCGGCCTGGTGCTGGGGGGCCGCAAAGTCTCGGAGGTGAACGCGCCGTCGTTTCTGGAGCCCAACCGGCCCAATCCCAAGGGTCCCATTCTCCTGGACACCAGTGTCATCATCGACGGGCGCATCGCGGACATTGTGGATACCGGCTTCATCGAGGGCAATTTCGTGGTGCCCAAGTTCATCCTGGAGGAGTTGCAGCACGTGGCCGATTCCGAAGACGACATTCGCCGCTCCCGGGGGCGCCGGGGTCTCGATATTTTGAAGCGTTTGAAGCAGTACAACAATCTGCGCATCGAATCGGTGGAGGAGGACCTGCCCAAGACGGGGGCGGACTCCAAGCTGGTGGCCCTGGCCCGGAAACTGGGGGCCAAAATCCTCACCAACGACTTCAATCTCAACAAGGTGGCGGAACTCCAGGGCGTGGAGGTGCTGAACATCAACCAGTTGGCCAACGCCCTGAAGCTGGCGGTGCTCCCGGGGGAAAGCCTGTATGTGCAGATTCTACGGGAGGGCAAGTCCCACGGGCAGGGAGTGGGGTATCTGGACGACGGCACCATGGTGGTCATCGAGAACGCCCGGCGTTTTATCGGCAAAGAGGTGGAGGTGGCGGTCACCAGCGTGCTCCAGACCGCGGCCGGCCGCATGATCTTCAGCGAAGTCAAGAACGGCGCGCTCATCCGCAAGGTTTGACACCCTCCCCAAGCGGTTTTCGGTTTTCGGTTTTCGGATCTTTCCCTGAATGGTCTATAATTCTTTGAAGGTGTGGGTGTTTTATGCGCTTGGCGCCTCGCGAATGGCTGGGCGGTTGCTGGATGAAGCCAAATGATAGGGCGGCCCGCGGCCGCCATTCCTGGCGCACACGGTGCGCCCTATAATTGTTTATTCTTGGGTTTTTTCGTTTTCTGACTTCAGGAAATGTAGGGCGGGCACTGCCCGCCAAATAAATGAGAGGCGAGGCGCGCCTCATCCGACCTTAGCAATAACTTGAATCAAATAACCATATTAACCGTGGCTGAATCCGATCAGGGCAGCCGGTTGGACCAGTTTCTGGCCGGCGGTACGGAATTTTCCCGGGCGCGGCTGGTCCGCTGGCTCAAGGCCGGGCAGGTCCTGGTGAACGAGCGCTCCCGGCCGGCCAGCTACCGGGTGCGGGCGGGGGACCGGGTGAGCCTGGCGGTGCCGCGGCCGGAGCCCAGCGGGCTCACACCCGAAGCCCTGCCCCTGGATATTCTGTACGAGGACGATGATCTTGTCATAGTCGACAAGCCGCCGGGATTGGTGGTGCACCCCGCGCCCGGCCACCGGCGGGGGACCCTGCTGAACGCGCTGGTGCATCACTGCCCGGATCTGGCGGCGGTGGGGGACCTGAACCGCCCGGGCCTGGTGCACCGGCTGGACAAGGATACCAGCGGGGTGCTGGTGGCGGCCAAGACCGGGCAGGCCCACGCGGCGCTGGTGCGCCAATTTCAGGCCCGGGAGGTGAAAAAAACCTACGTGGCCCTGGTTTGGGGGCGTTTCGCCCAGGAACAGGGGGAAATTGACCGGGAAGTGGGGCGCCACCCCAGCGCCCGCCAGAAGATGAGCGTCCGGGCGCGGCGGGGCAGGCCCGCGTTGACCTACTGGAAGGTCCTGGCGGAGTATCCGGGGCCGGTGACCCTGCTGGAGCTGTTCCCCAAGACGGGGCGGACGCACCAGTTGCGGGTGCATCTGGCGGGCCTGGGGCACCCCGTGGTGGGGGACGCCACCTACGGCGGCGGCGCGGCCCGCCTCAAGGGCAGCCCGGTTTTGAAGGGCCTGCGGCCTCTGGTGAAACGGC
>CAZLRL010000284.1:0-4301 GCA_964561645.1 uncultured Desulfobacterales bacterium | reverse complement strand
CTTGGACATGGCTCCTTTCCGCTAACCCCCGCCCCGCAGGCGGCGATACCGCTTGATGAGTGCGTTGGTGGAACTGTCGTGCTTGTATTCGGGTTCGCCCGCGCTCTCCAGCTCGGGGATGATGCGCTTGGCCAGCACCTTGCCCAATTCCACCCCCCACTGGTCGAAGGAGTCGATGTTCCACACCGCGCCCTGGGTGAACACATTGTGTTCATAGAGGGCCACCAGGCTCCCCAGGGTTCCGGGCGTCAGGGACTCGGCCAGAATGACGTTGGTAGGCCGGTTGCCTTCCGTGACCCGAAAGGGGGTCTGGAAATCGGGCGATCCTTCGGCCTTGAACTCCGCCGCGGTTTTGCCGAAGGCCAGGGCCTCGGCCTGGGCGAACAGGTTGGCCATGAGCAGGTCGTGCTGGTGCCTCAGGGGGCTGAGGGGCCGGCAGAAACCGATGAGATCGCAGGGGATGAGCTTGGTGCCCTGGTGGATGAGCTGGTAAAACGAGTGCTGCCCGTCGGTGCCGGGCTCGCCCCAGATGATGGGACCGGTCTGGTAGTCCACGGGGCGGGCCCCCAGGTCCAGGTGCTTGCCGTTGCTCTCCATCTGCAACTGCTGCAGGTAAGCCGGAAAGCGCTGCAGATACGCGGCGTAGGGCATGATGCCGATGGTCTGGGCGCCGAAAAAATTGTTGTACCACACCGTCAAGAGCCCCATGAGCGCGGGCAGGTTCTGCTCCAGGGGCGCGGTGCGGAAATGCTCGTCCATGGCATGGAAACCGGCCAGCAGCTCCCGAAAATGCTTCGGCCCCACCGCCAGCATGGTGGAGAGCCCGATGGCCGAATCCATGGAGTAGCGCCCGCCGACCCAGTCCCAGAAGCCGAACATGTTGTCCCGGTCGATGCCGAATTTCTGCACCTCTTCGGCGTTGGTGGACACCGCCACGAAATGCTTGGCCACCGCGGCATCGCTCCCCAGGGCCTCGACTACCCAGCGTCGCGCGGTCTGGGCGTTGGTCATGGTCTCCAGGGTGGTGAAGGTCTTGGAAGAGATAATGAACAGGGTCTCGCTCGGGTCCAGATCGCGGGTGGCTTCGGTGAAATTGGCCCCGTCCACGTTGGACACGAAGCGGAAGGTCATGGACTGATCGCTGAAGGGGCGCAGCGCCAGGTAAGCCATCTCCGGCCCCAGGTAGGAGCCGCCGATGCCGATATTGACGAAGTTTATGATCCGTTTGCCGGTGTGGCCCTGCCATTGGCCGCTCCATATCCGGTCGGCAAAAGCGGCCATCTTGTCCAGCACCTCGTGGACCTCCGGCACCACGTCCCGGCCGTCCACCTGGATGGACGCGCCCCGGGGCGCGCGCAGGGCCACGTGCAGCACGGCCCGCTTTTCGGTGATATTGATCTTCTCCCCCCGGAACATGGCGTCCCGCCTGGCTTCCACGCCCCGTTCCCTGGCGAGTTGAATCAGCAACTCCTTGGTTTTGGCGGTAAGGCGATTTTTGGAATAATCCAGAAACAGGCCCGCGCCCTCGGCTGCAAAGCTGTCGGCCCGGCCCGGATCGTCGGCAAAAAGCTGCCGCAGATGCTTATCCTTGATTTCCTGGTAATGCTTCTCAAGTGCCTGCCAGGCCTGGGTTTCAGTGGGTCTTGGCGTCTCGCTCATGGTTGCTTCCTTTTCTCGTTCCCAAGCTCCGGCTTGGGAACGAAATTGTGGCCCAAGCTCTGCTTGGGCATTTATGATCAAACTATTATTTGTTGAACCACTAGATTGCCTGCTGGTCCTGGCTTTCCTCCGCCGGAGGTTATTTCTTCAAAAACGCGGCCCGATCATAGTTCAACAGATCGCCGATACGATCCACCTCAAGGTCGGCCGCGGGATAGCGGGCCAGAATTTCGGGGTCGCCGGCGTAGTGGCCCTGCTTGACAAACACGGTGGTGACCCGTTTGCCCCAGTATTGCTTGATGGCCGCCAACAGGCGCAGCTTGTCGTCCACCATGACGTAATGCTCGGCGGGATAGAACTTCTCCACGTCTTCCAGGATGGTTTCCTTGTGGATGTAGATGAGCACGTGGCCTTTGAACGCGTCCCACAGCCCCGATTGTTCCACCTTGCGGGGCTGGAAGACCGCGTCGCCGTCCGACAGGATGACCGGCACCCCCCAGTGGCGCACGTGGTCCACCACGTCCAGGGCATTGGGGTAGAGGCGCTGGGCAAAGGGATAATCCACCAGCCAGATGGACATCCTCAGCACCCGGGGGTCATGCATTTTCTCGATGCGGTATTTTTCGAGGGCCCCCAAAAAGTCGGCATAGCCGATGTCATGGCGAATTTGTTCAAAAATCTCGAAATACCGCTCCCGGGCCTGGGGGCTGAAGGTCTGGTCCAGATGCTGGCGCAGATCCCGTTCCACGTGGTCATTGTCCAGCAGCGTATTGTCCACGTCGAACAGGAACACGAGCTCGTGCGTCCTGGTCATGACGCGCTCCCGGGCGCCCGCGGGTTCAGCCAGGGCCCGTGTTTGCCGATGAGCTGGTAGGATTCCTCCGGACCCCAGGTCCCCTTTTCATAGGTATACAACGGCGTGACGTTGTCCAGGATGCCGTCCACTACCCGCCATTGGGCCTCGACGCTGTCCTCCCGGGCAAAAAGCTCGGCGGAACCTTTCAGGGCATCGCCCAGCAGACGCTGATAGGGGGGCATATCCGCCGCGGCCTGGCGCACCAGGGTTAATTCCACGTCCTGGCCCGCCATGCGTTCCCCCGGTTTTTTAATCCGCAGTCCCTGGGAGATGACGATGTCGGGACTGATGCGCATCCGCATGTGGCTGGACAGCACCGGCACGATTTCTCCGAAGCTCTCCCGGGGCGGACGCTTGAATTCCACCACTATTTCCGTGGAGGTCACGGCCAATTCTTTCCCTACCCGGATAAAGATGGGCACCCCGGCCCACCGCCAGTTGTCGATGTTCACCTTCACCGCCACGAAGGTCTCCACCGTGGAATTGGAGGCCACGCCGGGCACGGACCGGTAACCCTCGAACTGGCCCCGCACTACGTCGCCGGGGGTCAGCGGGGTAATGGCCTTGAGCAACCGGCTCTTTTCGTCCCGGATCGGCTCGTGCTCCGAGCCGGTGAAGGGGTCCATGGTCAGGCTGGCCAGGATCTGCAGCATGTGATTTTGCAAGACGTCCCGGATGGCACCGGCCTCGTCGTAGAATTTGCCCCGGTCCTCCACCCCGAAGTCCTCCGCCATGGTGATCTGGATCATGCGCACATAGTGGCGATTCCAGATAGGTTCAAAAATGGCGTTGGCAAAACGGGTGTAAAGGATGTTCTGCACCGGTTCCTTGCCCAGGTAGTGGTCGATGCGAAAAATGGCCTCTTCCGGAAAGTACTGGTGCAGCAGATCGTTCAGTTCCTGGGCCGAGGCCAGGTCGCGGCCGAAGGGTTTCTCGATGACCACCCGGGCCTTGGCCGCGCACCCTGATTTGGCCAGTCCCTCGGACACCTCCCCGAACATGGAGGGGGGGATGGCCAGATAATGCAGGGGCCGCTCCGCCTGGCCCAATTCCTGGCGCAGCTTCTCATAGGTGCCCTGGTCATCGTAGTTGCCCTGCACGGCCCGCAGCAGTTCGGTCATCTTCTGATAGGCTTCCTGGTCCAGGTCGCCGTGGTGCTCCAGGCTCTCCTTGGCCCGCTCTTTGAGCTTGTCCAGGGACGCGGACCGGGACACCCCGATGATCGGCCGGTCAAAGCCCTCATCTTTGATCAGACCCTGGAGCGACGGAAAGATCTTCTTGAAGGCCAGATCCCCGGTGGCACCGAAAAAGACCAGTGCGTCCGAATGTTGAGCCCCCATCAGCCACCTCCTGCCTGCTTCTCTTCGTGGCCGCCGAACTCGTAGCGCATGGCCGACATGACTTTGTCGGCAAAATCATCCCGGCCCCGGGAACTGAAGCGGGTGAACAGCGCCGAGCTGATGACCGGCGCGGGAATGCCCTCGTCGATCGCAGCCTGCAGGGTCCAACGGCCTTCGCCCGAATCGGACACCCGGCCGGCGAACTTGGCCAGGTCCGGATGTTTGTGGAGAGCGCTGGCCGTCAAATCCAGCAGCCAGGCGCCGATGACGCTGCCCCGCCGCCACACTTCGGCCACATCCGCCATGGGGAAGTCGTACTTGTACAACTCGGGACGGCGCAGGGGCGCGGTCTCCGCGTCCACCTCTGCCGGACGGTTGCCCACGTCGGCGTTCTTGATGATATTCAGGCCCTCGGCGATGGCCGCCATGATGCCGTACTCGATGCC
>CAZLRL010000283.1:0-4308 GCA_964561645.1 uncultured Desulfobacterales bacterium | reverse complement strand
ATCGGCCGGCACGCGGCCCGGGCCATCCGCTGCGCGGTGCTGTACGATGAGTTAAACAAACAGTGGCAAGCCTTGATGGACAACGTGGCCAAAGGCGACGTCAAGACGTGCAATAATCCCGAGTTCCCGGCCGGCGAAGTGCGGGGCTTCGGGTTTCACGAGGCGCCCCGGGGCACCCTGTCCCACTGGGTGGTGATCAAGGACGGCAAAATTCAAAATTATCAGTGTGTGGTGCCCTCCACCTGGAACGCCGGGCCCCGCAATCAGAATGACGATCTGGGCCCCTACGAGGCGTCTCTCATCGGCAACCCGGTGGCCGACCCGGAAAAACCGTTGGAGGTGCTGCGCACGATCCATTCCTTTGACCCCTGTCTGGCCTGCGCCATTCACCTGGTGGACGCCAAAGGCCGGGAGATCAGCCGGGTGAAGGCGTTGTAAGAACGTCTTTTGGGTCCAGGAAACACCAAGCCTCCGTCTCCTGATGAAATGCCAGGAAGCGGAGGCTTTTTTTCGTTCGGCCGGAATCAAACCCGCCAGGGCAAAGATCCGGTGGAGTACTGCGGTGCCGGCTGTTGACGCCGCGCGGCCCGGTCAGGCCGGCGAGCCGGCCGCTGCGACCTCCCGGGGCTGGGGGATTAACCTAATCGGTGCCGCGGTACTACTTCTTGGGCCGGAGCCACTCCCACACCGGCAGCGCCATCAAGCCGCCGATGATGCCGGCCAGGTAACTCGGAATGAGGCTGTTGAAGGTGTTTTTCCAGATCAGACCGGCAATATAGCTGGCCACCAACATGGCGATAATCGTAATCAGCAGTCTTTTCCAAAAAGGCATGTGGTCTCTCCCGGGGCTTAGTGAAGGTTGGTCATCTGGTTAGAAGGTAAGTATGCAGATTTTGGCTGTCAAACCCGTGGGCCCCAAGCACAGGAGAAGCTGTAAAACCGAGCCTCAGGCCTGGAGCACAACTTGCTCCGGGATGGGGTCCCGCGGCGGCAGGCGTTTTTTTGACACCAGCAGACGCTGCAACAGGCTCAGCTCTTGCGGGTTATCCTTGTCGATCCGGTGATATTCTATGGCCACCTTGCCTGCCGTTTCCTTGATTTTAAAATAATTCAGGCAGAAGGAGGGGACATAGATTTCGGGCAAAAAGCCGAAACGGGGTGGGACATCCCGAAGCTGCTTCAGCCAGGTGCCGGTATTGATGATCACCCGCTGATCGAGGCGCCGCAGCGAGGGTATATGGGTATGGCCATAGATGAAGACTATGGTCTCGGGATCACGTTCGAAGACTGCTCGGGCCGCGTCCAGATACTCCTGTTCCTTTTCGATACTCAGATCGGCGGGGTTCAACACAATATGGAACCGCTGCAGGGTGGCGCGCACATCCCGCCAGATGAAGTAAAGCGGTACGGACAGGGCGATCAAGACCACAAAAATCGCCGCGTTGACCGTGAGAATCATCTGCACCAGGCTGCCGAGGATGCCTAAATCAGCCAACAGGCGGTTGTTGAGAAAGATGTTGGTGGAGGTGATGTTGAGCCATTCCAGGGCGGCGCCGACCAGGACGAAGGTCGTCAGGCCCGACAGCAGCAGAAAGGGCAGGATCAGCCAGCGCAGCAGGGGGCTCATCTCGCGGTAGAAGTAATTGGACAGCACCCAATACGGTATCTGCTCGGTGGGATAAACCGACTGGATGTCCTTCAGCCAGTTGTAGCGGCCATAACGGGAATGTTTGCCCGCGGTGCTGACCATGCTTCTGGTAATAAAATATCCCACGGGCTGGGCATAGGGGTTGCCGAAATCGGGCATGTGATTGAAGGCATCATGCTGGTTGCCGTGCTCGATCCAGATCTTCTTGCCGTTGATGGCGCGGGTGATGGCGGGGGTGCGCTCCAGGTTGATGTTATAGGGTTTCAACATGCCGACGAATTCGGGGTAGCAGGCGATTTCATAGTCGTGATTGCCGGGCAGCATGGTGATGTGTACCGCTTCCCCCGCCTGGCGCAAGGCCTCGAAAATCCTGGGAAACTGGACCATCAGCGCCTGGAGCTTTTCCGGGCCCTCGATGTCGGTAAACTCCCACATGCCGAAGATGTCGCCGATAATTATGAGTTCAGCCCTTTCCTGCCGCGCCGCCAGGGTTTCCAGAAATTCGATGAGCTCATCCTCATAATCGCAGACGCCCAAGGCTTCATCGCCCCCGATGTGGAGATCGCTGATGAAGTAATAAGTCATGGACATGGCGGTTTCCTTACGGCTGGTTGGAGCCAACCTTTGCGGCCAGATCTTCGGTTATCTTTTTCAGGGCCGGGCTTTCTTGAAGGGGTCCGGAGTTGTTCCAGCCGGCGCGTAAAGCTTCTTCTTTCTTTTGCTTGAACTCCTCCGGGCTGGCCGCCAGATCCTGCCAGATAAACAGTTTTTGGAGAACATGGCGTTCGGCCTCGGTAAAATCCCGCTCGGTATCGAAGGACTCGCCGCGGCTGGTGATGTAGATCATTCCATAAGCCCCATAAGCCTAACAATAATTTTTCCTAAACCATGAACCCCTGACCTCCTGCATGCGAATGAGGTCAGGGGTTTTTCTTTTTTTGCCCACATAATCATAAGTTACTGATATAAATGGAATTGATGGTGCATAAACATTATAAGAAATAGGCAGAAAAAATGCATTAGAGAAGATAAATGGTAAACTTTTGGTAAACAATTCTGATATGCCCTCCGGTGAAGGCTGCGGGTTAATCCCGACGATCAAGGGTGCCGATTACCTTTTTCAAAAGCCACCTGGAGGAGGCCTCATGAGAACCCGATTACCCCACAGAAAAATAAGCTCATACGATAAATTCCAGGCCCTGCGGAGAAGGCCCTCTTATCGGGCGGACTATTGGGAGTTCATGTTCTGGTGCAGAGAAATAAAAAGCATAGACGAGACTGATTACCTTGACCACCCGGAAGCAGCCAGAAAAGCTGAAACATTATGTAAGAAATACGGCATCAACTACCTATTTAACCCTTCTAGGGATATTCCCGAGCATTGGGGAAGCACATTTTTTATTGAGGAAAAAGAGATATTTGAAGTTCTTTACCCCACCGAATTTAGGGACTTGACCGAAGAAGAAATAGAGAAGGGAGAAAGACCACGCTTTTTGCCAATTCCATTGTTCAGTAACGGTGATGAGTTAATAATAAAAATTAAATTGAAAGCTGATAAAGATGCGATTGTAACGAAAATTATACAACAGATTGATTACTATCAATATTTTGTTTCTAAAAGCAAATCGAGAATAACATCTGACAGGAATGTTGACAAATGGAAAGTTTGGGATATATATAATCAAACAAAATCATTTAAGAAGACAGCCGAAAAACTAAATGCAATAATTGCAAATCGCTTGAAATTCTTAAATGGTATCGGCATTAAAGAAGAAGCCCCTCAACCAGTTATTGTTTCTACTGTTAGGAAGGCATATTATCGGGCTTTCGAATTAGTTCATGGAGAAAAGTTCGACCCCTTGAGGCACAAGCCAACAAAACTTCCCGTCAAATTGAGGAGATCTTGCGACAAATGTCCTGAGTATGCAACCTGCAAAGCCCTTTGTCAGGATGCCCTGGAATATGTCTCGCAGGATGAGAAATACCAGAGAGATATTCCCAAGCCGGACAAGGACTTAGAATTGCTTTCCTCCCTGCCAAGACATCGAAAGGGTCCCAAACCGTCGATGAAATAATTCCCTGCCTCTACCGAAGGAAAATAAGCCCACCCCTTAAATTCCCCTCGTACACGTTTAGGAGGGGAATTCATGCAACTCTTTACCCTAAAAGAAACAGCCAGGTTTTTCAGGATTTCCCCCACAGAGCTTAAGGTCCTGGTTAAAGACCAGAAGATTGCCTATGTGGAGGTGGGGAGAGAACTGCGCTTTCGCTGTGACCACATAGTCAGGTTCATCCGGGAAAACACCAAGCAAGCCCAATCCGATTGGTTGCCAAAGCACATGGGTGCTTAGAAGGGCCCCCATGAAAGAAATCAAAAAACTCCTCAGGCCTGATGAACTAGCCAAAGCCTTAGGGGTGGCTCAGGTGACGGTTTATTCCTGGGTCAGGCGTGGGGTCATCCCTTGCTACAAACTTGAAGGCGTCGTGAGATTCGACCCCGACGAGATCGCCGAGTGGCTCAAGGAGCGTCGGGTACCAGCCCGGAAAATTCATGGCGATTTGATTACCGCCCCAATGAAGGAGGTGCCCAGCAAGATCATCACTGCTCAAAAATCAAACCCCGGTGGGGGCAGACCATCGGGGAAGGAGGGAAAAAATGC
>CAZLRL010000282.1:0-4310 GCA_964561645.1 uncultured Desulfobacterales bacterium | reverse complement strand
GGCCGAGATCGACTTGATGTTCTTACACAGAGCGGACTTCTTGAACCCCTTGTGGCAAAAATGAGGGTGGTGCCCACCGCGGCGGGCAGACCCAGGAGCGTGGTCAAGGGTTCCAGGCCCAGATTGATGTACCTGTCCAGATCATAATACTTGAGCAGGCTCAAAATCACACTGCCGATGATGAGGATGGGCCAGGCCACCACTACAAAGTCCTTGAGACTCCGCCAGGACTTCTGCAGCACGTTGCTCCAGGTGGGTCGCCGGTACTCGGGAATTTCCATGATCAGCCCCGGGGAAACCTCCGGCAGGATCCAGGTGGATATCCGCCCCAAGACCGCAATGACCAGCAAGTTGAGAAAGTACACTCCCAGGGCGTAAAAGGGACCGATGGCGTAAGCCACCAGCGCGAAGATGATGACCGTGCGGGCCGAGCAGGGGATGAGGATGGCCAGCAGCGACACCACAAAGCGGTCCCGGGCGGACTCCAGGATCCGGGCGGCCATGACCGCCGGCACGCTGCAGCCGTAGCCCAGAATGAAGGGAATGATGGATTTGCCGTGCAGCCCCAGGCGGTGCATGAGATTGTCCATGAGGAAGGCTACCCGGGGCAGGTAGCCGCTGTCCTCCAGGAGAGCCAGGCCCAGCAAGAACGGCACCAGATAGGGCAGCACAATGGCCACCCCGCCGAAAATCCCCATGAACAAGCCTTCGCCCAGGAGGTAATACCCGATGGTGCCTGCTCCCAGCCAGTCCCGGGTCAGGTTCAGGGCCAGCTCCAGATAGGACAGAAAGAATTCTTCGCCGACCTGACCCAAACGGAACACCACTTGAAAGAAGAGGGCCAGGATGGCCGCCAACACCACGTAACCCCAGACTTTGTGGGTGGCTATGTAATCCAGGCGGTCCCGCCAGCCCGGTTTGCGGGCCGGAGCGACCTTGGCCACCTGCTCAAAGATATTGACGGCCAGGGCATGGCGCTCCGAGGCGATGACCATCTCCGGAGGGCGGCCGTGGGTTTGCCCGAGAATAATCTGGTAATTTTTGACGATGGGCAGCAGGTCCGGGTCCCGCCTTTCCACCTCCTCCAGGAGGTACGGGTCGTCCTCCAGGAGCTTGACCATGAAAAAACGCCAGGGCAGGTCCAAATCCTCGGCGATTTTAAACTCCAAATTGTCGCTGAGTTCGGCGATCTCTTCTTCCACGTCCCGGCTGAAGACCACCTGGACCGGCCGCACCTGGACCCGGCCCGCCTCCACCGCGTTTTCCAGGAGTTCCGTCAGGCCCTTGCCTTGGGAAGCCACCGTGGTTACCACCGGCACGCCCAAAAGGTGGGAGAGCTTGGTGGGTTTCAGGGAAATGCCTTTGCGGGCCGCCTCGTCCATCATGTTCAAGGCCACCACCATGGGCATCTCCAGGCTCATGAGTTCCAGGGTCAGCTCCAGGCTCCGGGACAAGAGGGACGCGTCGATGACATTGACGATGACGTCCGCTTTTTCCTGGAGCAGGTAGTTTCGGGCCTCCAACTCCGCCTGGTCGCCGGAAGTGAGGGAATAGACCCCGGGCAGGTCCACGCAGGTGATCTCTTCTCCCCCCAGGACCACCTGACTGGTGGTGTACTTCACCGTGGTCCCCGGGAAATTCGACACCATGGCCTGATAGCCGGAAAAGTAATTGAAGATGGTGCTTTTGCCGCAGTTGGGCTGGCCGATGAACGCGACGATCATAGCACTATAAGGGTAAGCGAACCCGTTTTCCCTTCCTGATTATTTACATCCTGATAAAGAATATTCCGGTGGGGCGGGCCTTTGCGCCCGCCGGGGCAAGGGGCGGCCAGAGAAGACCGCCCCACCATTATATGGCCGTTGAGGTAACTATTTGAAAGCAGTTGCCCATGAGGCCCAGCCTCGCCCAAAACCACGAAAAGCCCGGTGGCACAGGTGTCCTCACCTGTGCTTGGACAAGCGCGCAGAATTCAAGGACTTATTTGTTTAAGCTGAAATCGAACCGAAGATACAAGTTTACTTTATTTTAATTGAGTTGCAATAACAATTAGGGGCCTTCCGGCTCGAAATCGCCTGCCGCCGTTTTCCGGGACTGCCTTGACACCCGCAAAACTTGGTTTACAATATTATATTTGTATTTGATTTAAAATATTTTTGGTTTCAGATGCGCGATTCAGACTTACACATCAATATTGCCCGTCTCCGGGAACAAGGGCTCGACCTCCACCTGCATCTGGATGAGGATTGGTTCGCCAACTGGCAGTTGGAAGACCCGGACCTGGAGTTCTCCGGTCCCAGAGAGATCGAGGTCCAGGTCCACCTGGAACGCCACGGGCTGGACATACTGGTCCGGGGTCACCTGGAGGGAACCTTGCAGGTGAAATGCAGCCGCTGTCTCACGCCCTTCAGCCAACCCGTTGAATCAGACTTCGACCTGCTGCTGGCCCCCGGCCCGGAGCTGGTGGGGAAGGAAGAAGAGGAGCTTTCCAAGGCCGACCTGGACGTGGATTTTTATTCCGGAGAGATAGTGAACCTGGAAAACATCCTCAGGGAACAGATCCTTCTGGCTCTCCCCTTGAAGCCTCTCTGCGCCGAAGCCTGCCAGGGTATCTGCCCCCGCTGCGGCGCCGATCTGAACCAGGAGACCTGCGAGTGCGCCGCGGAGGACTCCGACTCCCCCTTTGCCATACTAAAGAAGATTAAGGTTTAAAGGAGAAAACCTGTGCCTTTACCCAAACGCCGACACTCCATTTCCCGCCGAAACAAGCGGCGCTCCCATGACCGCCTGACCCTGCCTAACCTGTCGACCTGTCCCAAGTGCAACGAGCCCCGCCTGCCCCACCGGGCCTGTTTGTCCTGCGGCTATTACAAGGGGCGGCTGGTTCTGCCCGAAGTGACGGAGAAATAATTTTTGAGGCAGGCTAGTGGTTTTTAAAGGCGAAAAGGGAAACGGGAAACGGGAAAAGGGCGAAAAGAAGGACATGACCCGCTTCGCCTTGTACCCGTTGCACCTATTTCCCCTGTCTTTCATGCCCCTGGCCGCTTCCCTCAATCCATAAAACCGGGGTAAGCATGGACTATTTGTTGACTGAAGAGCAGCAGATGCTCCGGGACCTGGCCCGCCAGATCGCTGAAGAGCGCATCAAGCCAGTGCGGGCCGAGCTCGACGAGCAGGAGCTCTTTCCCTGGGACATCATCAGGGACCTGGCCCAGGCCGACCTCTGCGGCACCATCATCCCCGAAGCCTACGGCGGCCTGGGAATGGGCTGTATGGAAAACGTCCTGGTTCTGGAAGCCCTGGCCGCCGGTTGCGTCGGGGTAGCCACCACTTACGCGGCCAGTTTTCTGGGCGCCTACCCCCTCCTGCTCTACGGCTCCGAGGACCAGAAGCAAAAGTACCTGCCCGCCCTGGCTAAAGGAGAAACCCTGGCTGCGTTCGCGCTCACCGAAGCCCAGGCTGGCAGCGACGCCGGCGGCGTCGCCACCACCGCCGCCAAAGACGGCGACCACTACGTGCTGAACGGCACCAAGCAGTGGATCACCAACGCCGGCGAAGCGGAGATCAACACGGTCATCGCGCTCACCGACAAAGCCAAAGGGGCCCGGGGGGCCAGCGCTTTTGTGGTGGAAAAGGGGGATCCCGGGGTCAGTTTCGGCAAAAAAGAAAAGAAAATGGGCATCAGGGCTTCGGTAACCCGGGAAATCGTCCTGGAGGACGTGAGGTTGCCCCAAGACCGCCTCCTGGGCCGCGAAGGCCTGGGATTCATACTCACCATGCGGACCCTGGATCTGGCCCGCCCCGGCGTGGGCGCCCTGGCCGTGGGCCTGGCTCAGAGCGCGCTGGACGAAGCCGCGGCCTTTGCCAAGGAGCGCCACCAGTTCAACCAGCCCGTCATCGCGTTCCAGGCTGTCCAGCACCTGCTGGCGGACATGGCCACCCAAACAGAGGCCGCCCGGGCCCTGGTGTACGCGGTGGCCCGCCACATCGACAGCGGCGCCAAGGATTTTTCTAAAGCCGCGGCCATGGCCAAGCTCTTTTCCTCCGACATGGCCATGCAGGTCACCGTGGACGCGGTCCAGGTCATGGGCGGCCACGGCTACATGCGGGAATACCCCGTGGAAAAGATGATGCGGGACGCCAAGATCCTCCAGATCTTCGAAGGCACCAACCAGATCATGCGCAACATCATCGGCCTGGCCCTGAATAAAGAATATTCCAGGAAAAAGTAGCAGGCAGCAGTCAGCAGTCAGCAGAAATGCACTGCGCAGCAAAAAAGGCGTGGGGTGGGCACCGCCCACCATCGGGCT
>CAZLRL010000281.1:0-4366 GCA_964561645.1 uncultured Desulfobacterales bacterium | reverse complement strand
TGGTGAAAGGGGACCTCGGCTCCGTCCGGAGTGCGGATGCGCATGGATTCCACGGTGCCCAGGGACCGGCGGTCGGATTCGGGGTAGCGCACCATGACCTTGATTTCATCCTGGCCCCGCTGGAGGCGCAGGGCTTCGGCGCCGTAAAAGGCGTGACGCACCTGGCGGGCCAGATCATTCAAGGTCAAGCCGAGGCTGCGGGCCGCGGGTTTCAGTTTTAACTGCATCTCCTTTTTCCCGGGCAGGAAGCTGTCAGCCACATCGAAAACCCCGGGGTGACGGGAGAGTTCTTTTTTCAAGTCGTCGGCCGCGCTGACCAGTTTGGCATGGTCGTCCAGGGAGAGGTGCACTTCTATGGGGTTGCCGGCATTGAAGAGATCGCTCTGGAAGGTCAGGGACTCGACGTCGGCAATTTTTCCCACCTGCTCCCGCCAGAGGTTGACCAGGGCGGTGGAACTGAACTCCCGTTCCTCGCTTTCCAGGAGCTGCAGGTTGATCTGGGCCAGATGCCCGCCGATTTGGGGTCCGCTGGCGCTGGGTCCGTGGCCGCCTCGCTGCAGACCGATGGTGGTGACGCTGTGTTGCAACAGGGGCGGGGCGTTTTGGGGGCGTTCCCGGTCTTTGGCCGCCAGGGCTTGTTGGGCCGCCTGTTCGACCTCACGGGCTACTGCCGCGGTGCGCTCCACCGGCGTGCCGGCCGGCATGGTGATGGAGCACACCAGGACGTCGCTTTCCACCTTGGGAAAGAGGGTGAATTTAATCCAACCGCCGGTCCACAGTCCCAAGGCGAGAAAAAGCATGGCAATCCCCAAGCCGACCGTGGCATAGCGCCATTTTAAACAGAAAGTCAGCATCCGGCTATAGGGGTGGCTGATGAACCAGTTCAGCCAGAGGGCCAGGCGTTTTTCTCGTTTGGGGCCGGTTTTGGCGGCGTGATTCCAACCGGCTAAATGAGAAGGAAGAATAAAAAGGGATTCCACCAGGGAACCCAGGAGAACCAGAATGACCACTATGGGAATGATGCGCATGATTTTCCCCATGGTACCGGTTCCCAGCACCAGAGGATAGAACGCCACGATGGTGGTCAGGACGGAAAAAACTACCGGGCGGCCGACTTCCAGGGCCCCTTCGGTGGAAGCCTTGAGCGGGGGCAGGCCCTCTTCCTGCTTGCGGAAAATGTTCTCGCCGATGATGATGGCATCGTCCACCACGATCCCCAGCACCATGATAAAGGCAAACAGTGAGATCATGTTGATGGAGACGTCGAAGGTGGGCAGGAGCAGGAGCCCGAACAGAAAGGAGATGGGGATGCCCAGGGTGACCCAGAAAGCCAGCCTAAGATTCAGGAACAGTCCCAAAAGGACACTCACCAAGACCAGGCCCAGGGCCAGGTTTTTCAGCAGCAGGTTGAGACGGCTTTTTAGAATCCTGGACATATCCTTGAAATAGTCAATCTGAACTCCGGCTGGCAGGCTGGGCCTGATATCGGCGATATATTGCTTGACCGTGTTGGCTACAGTCAGGGCATTCTGGTCGGCGACCCGGTAAACCAGGACCAGGGCCGCGGGCTGGCCTTGAAATTTGGAGTAGTAGTCCACATCTTCGAAACCATCCCGCAGGGTGGCGATCTCCCCCAGGGTCACCTTGCTGCCGTCGGGACGGGTGATGACCGCGATGTCCCGGTAATCGGGGGCGTGGTAGCGGCGGCCTTTGGTGCGGATGAGGATTTCTCCTCCCGAGGTTTTGATATGGCCGGCCGGCAGATCCAGGCTGGCCCGCTGCACCAGGTCGCTCACCTGTCCCAGGGTCAGGCCGTAGCGGCGCAGGGTCTCCTCAGAAATCTCGATGAGAATCTCGCCCTCGCGGACGCCGGAAAGTTCCGCCAGGGTAACGCCCGGCAGATTGGTGATGTCGTCTTTGATCTTCTCGGCCAGGTGCTTGATGGTGTATTCCGGGGCATCGCCGTAGACCGCCAGATTGATCACCTCATGTCGGCGGGTCACCTCCCGGACCTCGGGTTTTTCAGCTTCCTCGGGCAGGATGGTGATGCGGTCCACTTCGGCTTTCACTTCATCGAGGAGCTTTTTGAGGTCCCAATCGGTCATTACCTCGATGACCACCGTACCGGAGCCCTCCCGGGCCACGGAATCGATGCGCTTGATACCGGCCAGACCGGCTACCTGTTCCTCGATGCGGCGGATGACAGACTCTTCCACTTCGGCGGGGGAGGCCCCGGGATATTCGATGGTGATGGTGATGCGGTCCAGGGTGGTCTCCGGGAACACCTCCAGCTTCATGGTGAGCGCGGTAATGGCCCCGGCCACCAGAAGAAAAATCATCAGGAGATTGGCGGCGACGTGATTTTCGGCAAACCAGGAAACCGGGCCTCGCATGAACAGTTACCTCTGGACCTGATCGGTGTCACAGACCGGGCTGACGGCCATACCGTCGGTGACCACCTGAAGGGGGGAAATGACTACGGCGTCGCCGTTTTGAAGACCGTTTTTGACAAGGACATCATCATGCTGCCGGGCGGCTACCTCAACCTGGCGGAAGTTCAGGCGGTTGTCGTTATCCACCACCCAGACCACTTCCCCCTCGCGCAAGGCGGAGCGGGGGATCACCGCGGCCTGGGGCAGAGTGTCGCCCATGATCTCCACGGTTACGAAGAGACCCACGGCCAGCGGGGGTTTGGTCTCATAGGGATCATCCACCCGCACCACCACATTGACCATGCGGGTACGCTCATCCAGTTTGCCTTCGGCACGGACCACCTGCCCCGACCAGGTGCGCTCCCGGCCGGCGATGCTCGCCTTGACAGTGGCGGGAGAACCCTTCTTGCTGTTGCCGGGCGTGAAGCCGGGAACATGAAACCAGGATAAATACTTGTCTTCAAGGGGCACGACGATTTCGGCGGCTTCGGTGGAATAGAGCTGGGCCAGGGACTGACCCGGAGAGACATATTGGCCCAGGTCCACGGTTTCCTCGCCCACCCGGCCGTTGAAGGGCGCTTTCAATTCGGTGCGTTCCAGGTCCAATTGGGCCTTTTGCAAATCGGCCCGGTCGGCGGCCAATTTGGCGGTGGCTGCGGCTAACTGGGGTTCCTTGAGGACCAGCGGCGGCGGTTCCCGGCGTTGGAAGGGATCTTCGGCGTGGAGCAGGCGCCACTCCTCCCGGGCCGCGGCTGATTCCTCCTCGGCCAGCCTGAGTTTGCTTTCCGAGTCCTTCACTTTGGCCCGGGCCAGGGTAACGGCCAGGCGATAATCCGCCGGGTCGATGCGCAGCAAGGTGTCACCCTGACGGAATTGGCCGCCGTTCACCAGGGATTCCGAAGTGAAGACTACTTTACCGTTCACCTGGGGGATAAGCTGGATTTCCCGCAAGGGTTGAACCGTGCCCTCGCCGGTTATCTGCACCACCTGAGGGCCTTGAGTGACATTAATGGTGCGCACCATGGGCTTGGGTACGGGGGGCTTGATTTTTTTCAGTTCGGGCTTCTGGGCCGTCAGCACCAGGTATCCTATTACCCCGAAGATAATCAGGCCCAGGGTGACACCGATGTGAAGGAGGCGTTTCCTGTTCATGGTCATGGCTCAGTTGTTCCTGGAAGCGGGTTGATTCCCGGTCTTCTGGGAGGTTTTTAAAAAGAAAGCTTTGGGTGGGGGGATAGGCTCCGGTTGAGCCCAACCGCCGCCCAGAGAGCGATGCAGGGAGACCCGGTTGTTCAAGATGGCGAAGTCGGCCAGAACCAGGTTTTCCTCGGCCTGATAGCGGGTCTGCTGGGCCTCCAGGACGTCCAGGTAACCCACCAGGCCGCGCTGGTAGCGGGATTCGGCCACGCGCTGAGTAGCCCGGGACTCCTCCAGGAATTTTAGTAACCGTTCCCGTCGCCGCAACTGTTCTTCCCGGGTCAACAGGGCCTGTTCGACTTCCGAAAACGCGGTCAAAATGATTTTGGCATAATCCGCGGCGCCATGCTCGAAGCGGGCCTCGGCCTCCCGCTGGCGGGCGGCCAATCTGCCGCCCTGAAAAAGGGGCTGGACCAGGCCGGAGGCCCAATTCCACAGGAAGCTTTCGGGCCGTAACAGGGTGGATAAATCCGAACTGGTGTAGCCTAAATTGCCGGTGAGGCTGATTCTGGGGAAGCGGGCGGCCAGGGCTTCTCC
Organism: uncultured Desulfobacterales bacterium; assembly: GCA_964561645.1. Classification (GTDB taxonomy): domain Bacteria; phylum Desulfobacterota; class Desulfobaccia; order Desulfobaccales; family 0-14-0-80-60-11; genus JBGSLA01. Next base: position 200 of record CAZLRL010000281.1, on the reverse strand, counting down.
CACCCGGGCATTTTGGGCCCGCAAGCCCGCTTCACTGGCTTTGATATCCGGCCGCCGTCGCAAGAGCTCGGAAGGCAGTCCCGGGGGAACCGGGTCCAACTGCTGATAATAATCTTCCGGCTGCTCCCGGGCCGGGCTGGTTTGGGGATAGCGGCCCGCCAGCACGGCCAACTGCTGTTGCGCGGTGCCGAGGTCCTGCC
>CAZLRL010000280.1:0-4382 GCA_964561645.1 uncultured Desulfobacterales bacterium | reverse complement strand
GGTGCACGCCTTTGACAAGGCCCTGGCCACCTGGGATTACGCCGCCACCCTGGATCCCCGGGACCCCATGCCCCACTTTTACCGGGGCATCGCCCTGACCGACCTCAATCGGCCGGGGGAGGCCATCCAGTCCATCAACCGCTCCATCGCCCTGAATGACAACCGGGCCGTGTTCCGCTCCCGCCTCCTGCTGGACCGGGATTTGTCAGCCCGCAACTTCGACCTGGCCCGGTCCTACAGGCAATTGGATCTGAACGAGTGGGCCCGCAGCAAAGCCATCACCGCGGTCAAGTTGGACCCCTATAACAGCCTGCCCCACCTGTTCCTGTCCCAGAGCTTTCTGGCCGCGGGGCAAACCCCCGCTCAGGACGCGGAGAGTCTCCTGTACCGCGTGCTGGCCCCCGCCTCCCCCACCACCTTCCGGTTTCTGCTGGAAAACGACTACACCCCCATGTTCGAGATGCCCTACGCCCGGGCCGCGGTCCAGGGCGGCATCGGGGCCTGGGAGGAGCGGAAAACCATCCAGGAGCACTTTGTCGCCGCCTATGGGGGTTTTCCGGGCGGGGCCTTCTACGGCAAGGGCCAGTACAACAACGACCGGGGCTTTCGGGACACCCACGGTTTTGCCGAGACCTGGAACGCTGAAGGACTGCTCAAAGGCGAGCCCACCATACACGGCAATCTCACCGGGTTCGCCCAATACAACAATCAGAATTTCGGCGACAACAGTTTCCTGAACGATTATTTCTTCCGCAACGACACCGAGCTGGGGGGCAATGCCCGGGCCCGCTTCTTTGAGCTTTCCTACCTGCACCACTTTACTCCCAAAGCCACCTTCCTGGCCTTCTTCAGCCATCATGGCACCAACAACCATCTGTTCCGGAACCTGGTCCAACCCTTCGACCCTGATATCAACCTGTGGCTGAAAACCAATTGGAAACAGTTCTTCGATTGGGATTTTCACAACGTTCAGGCCCAGCAGCAGCTTATCCTCGGGAAGCACACCCTCATCGCCGGATTTGATTATTTTTACGGGATCGGCCGCTTCGAGGACAAGTTAACCCAGCAACTGATTTTCAAAGGCCCCCTGTTCGAAGGCCTGGTGATCCCCTTCGCGCCTTTTAATCCCAACACCTTCCCGGAGGCCAAAACCTACAGTTTCTACCTCCTGGATTACTGGCGCCCGGCTCCCTGGCTCCTGGTGGAGTTGGGGGTTTTCCGGGATGTGGCCCAAAACATCCGCAGCCCCCGCCCGGAATTCGTCGCAGTGGGCAGTGCGGATCGCCAGCCCTTCGGCAACTCCCTCTGGAGTCCCCGGGTGGGACTGAACATTCAGCTAAATCCCCACCACACCCTGCGTGTCGGGATGCTGCGCTACCTGAACACCCACATCATCGTCCAGCCCCTGCTGGTGCCCTCGGAGGTGGGCGGCGTCGACTGGCCGCTTGAGACCAAGCAAGGCGCCGAGGTGCGGCAGGTGGGCGCCTCCTGGGAAGCGCAATGGGACTCCAAGACCTTCACCGTGCTGCGTTTTGATGCCGCCCGGGTGAGCACTCCCGAGTATCTGATCAGCCTGGGCGGTCCGGTGCCCTTCCGGCACGCGGCCTGGGTTTCCTGGCGGCGCTACCAGGGCTCCCTGATCCTGAACCGCATTCTCACCAACGCCCTGGGCCTGTCCCTGGGGGTTACCGCCAAGCGGGTCCTCCCCGATGACAGCCACCGGGATCCCCTAAATTTCGGCTTTTTGGGCCTCCATCGTCCTCTGGAACCCTTTACCGAGGTAAATGGTCTTCTGGGGCTCGCCTTCCTGACTCCGCAAGGCTGGCAAGGGGGAATACGCACCCGGCTGGTGTATCAATACCTCAAAGGCCGCGACGCCGACAATCTCTTCGCGCTGGTGAGCCTCAGATTCGGCAAGGAGCTGGCCAACAAGCGGGGACTGATCACTTTTGAGGTGCAAAACCTCTTCAACCGCCACTTCGACTACCTGATAGAGCCCTTCCGTTTCCGTATTTCCGATGAGTTTTTCCCGGCACGGCGGTTCATAGGCAAAGTTGCGCTTTATTTCTAAGATCATTCAGCACCCCCTCGGGCGACCCCTGGCGTTGGGTGCCGCGGTCTTTTTCCTAGTGCTGGCCCTGGCCACCCACGACTGGGGCCGCACCTTGGAAAACTATACCCTGGATCTGTGCTACCGCCTGCGCCCCATCGCCCCTCCGCCTCCGAAAATTCTTATCGTGGGCATCGACACCGCTTCCTTCAGTGCCATGGATCATCCCTGGCCCTGGCCCCGGCGCTACCACGCCCGCCTCATTCAGCGCCTTTCCGATGCGGGAGCCGCGCTCATCGTTTTTGACATCTTCTTTGGCGAGCCCGGCAAGCCCGAGGACGATCAGCTGCTGGCCCAGGCCATGCGGAAATCCGGCCGGGTGGTCCTGGCCCGGGTGGTGGAATCCGTCCGGGACCCCATGTTCTCCCGCCAGATCATGGTCAATCCCCTGGAACCCTTTAGCAATGCGGCCTGCAGCCTGGGAGTGAGTCTGCTCACCCCTGACCCGGACGGCGTGGTGCGTCATTTTCACCTGTCCCTGGCCGGCCAGAAGACCCTGGCGGAGGAGGCGGTGCGACTCCTGAAACCGGAACTGGCCTTGCCGTCCCAAGGCTTGATCCGCTATGCCGGTCCCCCCAACCACTTGGATACCCTGTCTTTTTTCCAGGTTCTGGACTTTGCCGGGCCTCTTCCCAAAGCACAGATACAGGACCGCATCGTCCTGGTGGGCCGGGTGGTGGAAAACACTCCCCTCTCCCAGGGACAGGTGGATGCCTATCGCACCCCCTACAGCCGCGGCTCCGGGGGGTTCATGTCCGGAGTCGAGGTTCAGGGCAACATCATCCACAACCTGCTGACCGGCACCTGGGGCCGGGAGCTTTCCTGGGGCCCGCGCCTGGGCTTGTATTTACCGGTGCTCCTGTTGTTCAGTCTGGTCATTGCCAGGCTCACCCCCAGAGCCGGTCTGGCTCTGCTGGCCGGCCTGAGCCTGCTGCTGTTCCTGGGGGCCTGGATTTTATTTTGCTCCTTTCAGGTGTGGATATATCCGGTTCTGCTAGGGTTGGGGTTGGTCATGATCTACGGCTTCACCCTGTTTACCCGGCATCTCAGCGATCTCCAGGAGAAGCGCTGGCTGCACCAGGCTTTCACCCACTATGTTTCGGGCGAAGTGGTGGAAACCCTCCGGACGCACCCCGAGCTCTTCGATCTGGGCGGCGAGGAGCTGGAAACCACCGTGATGTTCGCCGACCTGGCCGGGTTCAGCGAACTCACCCAACATATGGCTCCGAGGGAGCTCATCAATCTGTTGAGCGACTATTTCACCCCCTTGACCGATATTGTCCTGGCCCACGGCGGCACCCTGGACAAATACATGGACTCCAGCCTCATGGCGGTGTGGGGCGCACCTTTGCCGCAGCCTGACCATGCCCGGCGGGCCTGTCAGGCCGCGCTGGCCATGCAGCGTCACATCGATTCCACTCTTCGGGATCGCCAGGTCCTGGGGCAGGCCTTCCTCGGCCTCCGCCTCGGCCTGCACTCCGGACCGGTGATGGCCGGCAATGTGGGGTCCCGGGAGCGCTTCAATTACACCATCATGGGAGATACGGTGAACCTGACCCACCGCTTGCAGGAACTTAACCGCCACTACGGCACCCGCCTGATTATCAGCGATGACACCCGGTCGCTGGCGGGGCCCACCTTTCTGGTGCGGGAATTGGACCGGGTGCAGGTGCGGGGCCGGATGAAACCGGTGACCATCTACGAACTGGTCTGGAGCCCACCCTGGGAACCCACCCCTCTCTGGCTGCAGTCTTTTCAGCAGGCGCGGGTCCATTACCTGCAACGGGAGTGGCAGGAGGCCGCTAAACTTTTTGAAGAAGTCCTCCGCCTCAAGCCGGATGACGGCCCGGCCACCCTGTACTTGCGGCGCTGCTGGCGCTACCTGGCCACCCCTCCGCCCCCGGACTGGGAAGGGGTTTCGGTGCTGGACGGCCGGAGGGATTAATACCTTTTTCTGTTTTCTGTTTTCTGTTAAAAACAGAATAATATCAATTAGTTACATTACAAGTTTGTTTCATTTGAAAGGGAAATTGTATAACTGATAAACGGGAACACAGGCTTCCAGCCTGGGCAGGAACAGCAGGATGCCTGTTCTCCCGGTTAAAAAGCTGGGTCGGAACAGAAAGTAACAAACAGCGATTCTAAGGGAGCGGGCTAAAGGTGATCAGGATCGGCTGTTGCGGCTTTCCGGTGAAACGGGAGAAATACGCCTCCCGTTTTCGTCTGGCGGAGGTGCAGAAGACTTTTTACCAGCCTCCCCGGCTGTCCAACC
>CAZLRL010000279.1:0-4383 GCA_964561645.1 uncultured Desulfobacterales bacterium | reverse complement strand
CCACCAGGGGCGGGGGAATCTGGGGAGAACCGGCGGTGACCAAAATGGCGTCAAAGGGCGCCTCCTCGGCCCACCCCAAGGTGCCGTCAGCCACCTTGATATGGACGTTGGTATAGCCCACCTCGCGTAACACCATCTCGGCGGCCTGGGCCAGGGAAGGAAGGCGCTCGATGGTAAAAACCTGGTCCGCCAGCTCGCCCAGGATGGCGGCCTGATACCCGGAGCCGGCGCCCAATTCCAGAACTTTTTCACCGCCCTTGAGTTCCAGGGCCTCGGTCATCAAGCCCACGATGTAAGGCTGGGAGATGGTCTGGTCTTCGCCGATGGGCAGGGGATAATCCCCATAGGCCTGTTCCTTCAGATGCAGGGGCACGAATTTATGGCGGGGAATCTTGGCCATGGCGGCCAGCACCCGGGGGTCGGCGATCCCCCGGCGTTTGAGCTGCGTGTCCACCATTACCTGGCGGGCGTCACGATATAGATCTTCCTGTTCAGTTGTCATGGCAGGTCACTCTGGTTTAGAACCTTGAACTTTTCCGGACACAGGACTTGACTAAGACTTTTTGATACTATATCCGAAGGAGGAAGAAAGAGAAACATGGAATGCCGCTTTCATCCGGGGCGCGAAGCCCGGTACCGGTGCGATAAAATGGACTACCACTACTGTCAGGAGTGCCTGGACGAGTGCCGGGCCTGCACCGACCCCTGTAATTACTGCAAAACCCGCCCGAGTTGCGTCATCTGGGAAATCTGCGGCAAAGAGGCCAAAAAACGCTGTCAGGAAGAAGACCACCCGGATAGAGAAAGCGAGATTTCCAGCCCCGAGGAGAAACTATGATTGACAGGCTCAAACGATTTTTCGGCAAAACCCCCGAAGGCATTGTCCAGGACAGCGAGAGCAAATCCGGGTATGATGTGCTGGTCGCGGTGTGTGCTCTGTTTCTGGAGATGGCGCGCATCGACGAAACCTTCAGCCCGGGGGAGCTGGACACCATTTTGGGGATTCTCAAGGAAAAATATGGCCTATCCGAGCAGCACGCCGAAGACCTGATGGCCGCCGCGCAGAAGGAATTGGACGAAAGCGTGGACCTGTGGCAATTTTCCCATTTAATTAACCAGCATTATTCGGACGCTGAGAAACAAGAAATCATCGAAATCCTCTGGCGCATCGTTTTTATTGACGGCAAAATGGATCGCTATGAGCACTACCTGATGCGCAAGCTCAGGAGTCTGCTGCGGCTGCCCCATGACCAACTAATCGCGGCCAAATTAAAAGTGTTGGAATCCACGGCCAGTCAATAGAAACTGCTGCATCTTAAACCAGTCACACCTGCCGACTTCAGCGGTCTTTTTCCCCTGAACAGCCCTGCAGTTTTTTTATTATAAATGGGAAAGCGTTTCTGGAAGAGCGTTTAATGACTGGAATAGGTTGCTGATTAATTACCAGGAATCATCTTTTTTCTCGTCGCCTTTCTCCGCATCGGCTTCTTCATCGACAAGTAAATTTTCCACCCGGATGATGTCGGGTCGGATCATATCGGGGGAGGCCGGTTGTTCATATTTGCGGCCGAAGAGAGAAAAGTAAACCGTGGCCACAACAGCCGCGACTGCAAAGACGATGAGAAAAAAAGTAAAGAAAAAGATGGCCAGCAGGAGGAGGACTGCTCCCACCACCGCGCCCAGCAAGCGGCCGTACCAGGTTTGGGGCAGGGTATAGAATTTAATCCTGGGATTCGGTCCGTGGGACATGGAATTGATTATAGCAAAATCTTAGCCGATATGCTTGCAGATTCCCGGTCACCGTGGTGTGGGCCGGGACGAAGCCCCCGCCGGCGGGAGAAAAGCTTCCGTCGGGCCGGAAAACTGAGGTACAATAATAAATTGACCCGAATGAGTTTCCTCTGGCAGAAAAAAGGTGCGTAACCTGATCTTTCCAACCTTGCAGGAGAAAAGATGCGCGACGAATCCGAGGCTTTGTCCTACCGCCGCCGTTATCGGGGCCTGATCGGGGTCAAAAGCAAGATGCCCATCCGGGATATGTCGGTGCTGAGCCGCATTTACACCCCCGGGGTGGGCGCGGTGTGCCGGGAGATCGATAAGCGCCCGGTGTCCTCCTACCAGTACACCTGCCGGGGCAACTCCATCGCCCTGATTTCCGACGGCAGCACGGCCTATGAATTCGGCAACATCGGGGCTTTGGCGGTGCTCCCCAAACTCGAGGCCAAAAGCGTCATTTACAAGACCTTCGCCAACGTGGATGCCGTGCCCCTGGCCCTGACCACCCAGGACGCGGATGAAATCGTGGAAATCGTGCGCATCCTGGCGCCCACCTTCGGCGGGTTTTGCCTGGAAAGTATCGCCGCGCCTAAATGTTTCACCATCGAAAGCCGCATCCGCAAGTCGGTGCGCGTGTCCATCATGCACCATGAGTTCCACGCCGCGGGCATCATCGTCTTGGCCGCGCTCTTAAATGCCCTCCAGGTGGTGGGCAAGAAGCTGGAGGAGGTGCGGGTGGTCATCAACGGGGCCGGAGTGGCGGGCATCGGGGTGGCCAAAGGCCTGTACGTGGCGGGCCTGGACAACGTGGTGCTTTGTGACCGCTACGGCGCCTTGCGGGTCTACCGCATGGAGGACATGAATTGGGCCAAGAGTGAAATCGCCCGCCTGGTGCGGCCTCATACTTTTAAAGGGCCGCTGGAGGAAGTGATCAAAGGCGCGGACGTGTTCATCGGCCTGTCCGCCAACGATCTGGTGACCCGGGATATGGTGGCCTCCATGGCCCGGGATCCCATTGTCTTCGCGCTGGCCTTGCCCGAACCGGAGATCAGCGAGGCCGAGGCCCTGGCCGGGGGCGCCGCGGTGGTGGCCACGGCCCTGTCCAGCAGCGACAATCAGATCCGCTCGTCGCTGGTGACCCCGGGGATCTTTCGGGGTTGCCTGGACGTGGGGGCCGAGCGTTTCAATGTGCAGATGTACCTGGCCGCGGCCCGGGCCCTCGCGGGCATGATTCCCGAGGAGGGTCTGTCCCCCACCAACATCATTCCCCGCCAGATGGATTGGCACATTTCGCCGGTGGTGGCCGAAGCCGTGGCTCAGGCGGCCCAGGAAACCGGTGTGGCCCAACTGGGTCCGGCAGTGATAACGCCGGCCAGGGTGCACGAACGCACCGAACGTTATATCTACGAAGGGGAATTGGCCTGGCTGCCCCAGGAAGGCCAGGATTACGGCAAGTTGAGTATCGACGAGGAGGCCCTGGAGGTGCATCGGCGGTATCAGGGCGCCATCCAGGTGTACACCAAGGTGCCCATCAAGGACGAGATCATCTACCGCCAGCTTTACGCACCGGAGGCGGTGGCGGAGGTGATCCAGAAGGTCCTGTCCGACCCCATGGCGGCCTATGATTTCACCTGCAAGAGCAACCTGGTGGCCATCGTCACCGACGGCAGTGCGGTGCTGGGATTGGGGAACATAGGTCCCCGGGCGGCGTTGCCGGTGATGGAAGGGAAGGCGGTCCTGTTCAAGACCTTCGGCGGCGTGGAGGCCTTTCCCATCTGCATCAGCACCCAGGACACGGACCTGGTGGTGCGGCTGGTGGAAACCATTTCGCCGGCGTTCGGGGGCATCAACCTGGAAGATATTTCTTCACCCCGGTGCTTCGATATCGAGCGCCGGCTGACCGAAATCCTGGATATCCCGGTATTCCACGACGACCAGCACGGCACTGCGGTGGTGACGCTGGCCGGGCTGTTGAACGCGCTCAAGATCGTGGACCGCAAACTCAGCGAAGTGAAGATCGTGTTCAACGGCGCCGGGGCCTCAGCCATCGCCACGGCCAAGATCCTCCTGGAAGCCGGGGCGCAAAATATCATTGTCTGCGACACCAAAGGCGCGGTGTTCAAGGGGCGGTCCGCGGGTATGAACCGCATCAAGGAGAAGTTGGCGGCGATAACCAACCCGGAGCGGCTGCAAGGCAGCCTGTCGGAGGTCCTCAAGGGGGCCGAGGTCTTTATCGGGCTGTCCGGTCCCGGCGTGCTCGACCGGGACATGGTAAAATCCATGGCCCCTGAGCCGGTGGTTTTTGCCATGGCCAACCCCGACCCGGAGATTCACCCCCTGGAGGCCAAGGCCGGCGGCGCCGTGGTGGTGGCCACGGGAAGGAGCGATTTTCCCAACCAGGTAAACAACTGCCTGGCCTTTCCGGGTATTTTTCGGGGGGCTCTGGATATCCGGGCCCGGGCCATCAATGACGCCATGAACCTGGCCGCGGCCCACGCCATTGCCGAGTTGGTGGGCCAGGACCTGGATCCCGGTCATATCCTGCCCAACGCCATGGATTTTCGGGTGCCGCCCGCGGTGGCGGAAGCCACGGCCAGGGCCGGCCTG
>CAZLRL010000278.1:0-4387 GCA_964561645.1 uncultured Desulfobacterales bacterium | reverse complement strand
GGTGGAGGAACTGCTGGCGCCGGCGGGGGAGGATTTGCCGGAATGGACTAAGGTGTCCGAAGGTCTGGGGATGGATTGATTTAGGTTTTCGGAAATGAAGCTGAAGCTGTTCTTATTGGGAGCATGAAATAGAGTCACTTTTGACTCCCCGAAACTGTCATTCTGAGGGAGCTCTGCGACCGAAGAATCTAGATCCTTCGCTTCGCTCAGGATGACAAAGGACTTTCTCCAATACTCCCAGATAGAACCTTAATTAATTTTCCCTCTGAGTGGTCCCACATCAGGGGTAAAGACGGATCGTGCCCGACGCGGCCAGGGGATCGCACATCAGCCAGATTTCCTCGAACGCGTGGTGGCGGGGAACCACGATAGCGGCGCGATAGCGTTCAAAATCCCGTTTGTCCCAGAGCGGATAGGTGTTGCGGATCACCAGCCAGGTATGGTCGCCGTAGTGGTGCTTGGCTTTATAGTCCAGGATGCGGTTCAGTTCCGTGGGAATCCGGCTGTTGATGGCCGCCGGAGGCTCTCTTTCCTGCTTGCCTTCCCCCAGGTTTCCTCCATTGTGTAGCCTTCCCAGCGCGTTTTTGGCATCGTGATCGTTGCCCACCAGATGGGTCACCTCGATGCCCACCTTTTCGCCGTTGAGGAGACAATAAGTATCCGGATTGGGCGGTTCGGAGAATTCCTTGAACAGCAGCCAGCGGTGGTGATTTTTCCGCTGATCCCGGATGAAATAAACAACCGCGTAAAATTCCAGCCGCTTTTTCTCGTCGAGCTTTTTGATGTTCATCGGGGGCTCTGTCTGGTCAGGCTACGTTACTTGGCCTGGTTAGAAGAAATTATCCCAGGATGGTGCGTAAGACGCACCCGACAATATCTCGCTTCCGAGCTTTCGCTGGGGGACTCCCGTCCGTTAAACCTTCCTCTACCCTTTAGCCAAGCAGGAGCTTGGCGTGCAAGTGGGTTCCCAAGCAGGAGCTTGGGAACCAGATTAAGGGTTGGTTCACCAAAAATTTCGGTGGGGCGGGCCTCCGTGCCCGCCAGGACTCAGGATGGCCAGAGACGGCCGCCCCACCGGAATAAAACTTCCTTGTTATGTTTATAGCCGCAGGCTTTAGCCGGCTTTTTTTGTAGTTATATTCGCAAGCTAAAGCTTGCGGCTACATTTTAAATGTTTTTGAGGCTGAAAGACTTTTTCAATCAATTCTGAAACGAGACCAGACCTTAAAAACTTGACCTCAGGCCTGCCAGGCCACCTGGGAAAACCGGGGTGACGGCCCGCAGGGGTCCAAAAGGGCCCAGCCGCAGCCCCGGGGGCCCAAACCCGGGCGCAGCTTCCGGGGGGTTCCGGTGGCAGCTTGTGGCAAAGGCCAGGAAGTGGCCGGTAAGGCCAGGTGAGTTATGGGTTGTCGGTTGTCGGTTGTCGGTTTTTGGTAAAGGCCGATATTTTCTACCTCAAGAAAATCTCCGGTTTCGGCGCGGTGATGAACGTGGCCGTGGAGACAAAAGACCTTTCGGAACCGGGACAGTCGGCGCAACAGGGGGCCGCTGTCCAGGGTCCATTGGCCCCAGGGGCGGAAAATGGCAGCCAGGGGGGCGTGGGACAGGACGACCAGGGGCGCACCCGAGTCGAGTCCGGACAGGACGCGCTCCAGCCAGCGCTGCTGGTCCTGTCCCAGGGCAAAGGCCGGGCCTGCCGGGGTGTCCTGCCAAACTGTGTCGAGCCCGAGTAGATTGATACCCTCGAATTGGTAAACAAAGGGCCCCTGATCAAAAAACTTCTCTTGGGCTCCCCTGTTTGGGGCCCGGCCGTCCCCTTCGCCCCGCACCGCCAGCAGCGGCGCAGGCAGCTCCGAGAGGATTTCCTGCCCCAGGGCCAGAGCCTGGGGGTGGGCGTCGTGGGCCAGGTCGCCCGCGAACAGCACCAGGCGCGGCCGCGTGGGGAGGGCTTTGATTTCGGCCACCGCCCGGGCCAGGGCCCGGGCTTCGGCGCGGCGGGGGTTGCCGTCGTGGAGGTGCGCGTCGGCCAGGAGGGCCAGGGAAAGGGGCGGGGTGGAGGCTTCCAGCCGGCGGGGCCAGGACAGGGGGCCGGCGGCCCAGCCCGCGGCCAATCCCAGACCCAGGTTATAAAGGAAGGCCCTGCGGTTCATGGGTAGTTACCCTTGTTTTCGCTTAATATAGTTTTTATAGGGCGGCCCGTGGCCGCCGCTATTGGCGTGCACGGCACGCCCTATAAAGGTTACGCTAAGTTCAACGTTAAGAGAACCGGTAGGGTGTGCTCTGCGCACCATAAATTTGCTCCGATGAAAAATTCTCCTTCGACGGGAAGACAGCACCATAGGGTGGGCACCGCCCAACAAATCAATTATTCATCGCTGGATTTAATTGTATCCATAACCCAATCAAATATTTTGAGAAACTGTTCTAATTTTGATTCATTCCTGAAAGTAGATAAAGGAATGGATGGGCGTTTGGTTATGCTTTCTAATGGAATAGATATTTCAGGAATTTTGTTTAACCGCCCAAGTAAATCAAGCCGCTGTTTTTCTTGAATGAAAGGGGTAGTTTTTTGCAAAAACTGAAACTGTATTTCAATGGTCCCATAAGTCCATATTGAAAAAAGGTAACAGACTTCACCCTGATGATCCAATAGAGGAAAAAAAGAACCCATCCTCTTCCCTCTGCCCCACCAGATTCTCAGATTCCGGCTCTGCGCCCACTCAAGAATTTGACGAGCACCCTTTGTGTCTTCTTCTCCTTGCCTTATTTGCAGTTCCTCAAAAAAGGATATTTCATCCCATTGCCTCGTTTCTCGAGGGGGGGCTGGCTTCGCGGTTTGGCCGATAACAGTGGAGACCAGGGTCTTCAATCCTTGGCCTGCGTACTGCTTAACTTCGAGCGCCAATACCTCAGCCGGGTCCATCTGGGCGTTCAAAAACTCCACAATCCGCTGCAGTTCTGTAGGTATTTTATCCGCCACAAACAACAAACGGATTTTCCCAGCCTGCAAATTTGTCTTAACTTTTTCCCAGAATTCATCAGCATCTGCCTTTGGATCATCGGTTTTGGAGTCCAGAAAGCTCAACAAAACGTCTTCTGCTTCCTGGCCATTTATTTGGCAGGTGGCCTCAAATTGGGCCTGAATACGTTCCACCGGCCAGTATACCACCGCGTTGGCAGCGTAATCCAGCATCTGGCCCACCACTTCACGACGCACGCGAGTGTCGGTGCTGCGCTTCACTTCCACTAGGGTTGGAATCGCGTCTTGATCCAGAAAGAGGTGGTCCACTGACCAGCGGTAACCACCTCCTTCTTCGGAAGGCAATCCGGCTTCCCGCTTCACAAACAGCCAGCGGCGTGGGGCCGCGCTGTTGATTTGTTCACCAGACAGAAGATTTGAATACTGGGCGAGCAATTTCTGAAGAAGGTTTTCGGAGTCGTACTCTTGCTCTGCCATCTCAACAAGTTGATCATTATCTTGGATGAGGTAGATGACTCCGCCCATATCTTGTATCCTCGGGAAATTCAATGGTGGGCGGTGCCCACCCTACATTTTCGGGCACGGGCTGGAAGCCCGTGTTTTTGCGTATAGGATGGGAGGAGGGGGCACGGGGGAGGGGTAAGAGACCTCATTCCTTAGCCCCCTCCCCCGCATATTTTCACAACACCCCCTTGGTGGACGGGGCGCCCGGGGCCCGGGGTTCGGGTTGGCTGGCCCGGTCCAGGGCCCGGCCCATGGCCTTGAACACGGCCTCCATGATGTGGTGGGTGTTCTCCCCGTAGGGCACTTCCAGGTGGATGGTCATGCCGCCGTGGACGGCCAGGGCCCGCCAGAATTCCTTCACCAGTTGCGGGTCCAGGGCCGCGGCCACCGGGGCGAAGCGCACGTCAAAATGGAGAAAGGGCCGGTTGGACAGGTCCACCACGGCCTGCGCCAGGGCCTCGTCCATGGGCACCCGGGCTTCGCCGTAGCGGCGCACCCCGGACTTTTGGCCCAGGGCCTCCCGAAAGGCCTGGCCCAGGCAGATGCCGATGTCTTCCACGGTGTGGTGCTGGTCCACCTCCAGGTCCCCGGCCGCTTTGACGGTCAGATCGAAGTAGCCGTGGGCCGCGAACAGGTGCAGCATGTGATCCAGGAAAGGAATGCCGGTGGCCACCTCAACCCGGCCCCCGCCGTCCAGGTTCAATTCCACCTGGATGTCCGTTTCCCTGGTTTTTCGGGTTACCCGGCTTTGGCGGCTCATGCGCGCCCCTCTCCTGGCTCAATTTTGGGGCCATTATATACCACTGAGCGGCTCGGTAAAAGGTTAATGTGGGAAGCGGGTTTTATATCGAGGCTCTTGCAAAAGTCATTTTTGTCATCCTGAGCGAAGCGAAGGATCTAGAT
>CAZLRL010000277.1:0-4419 GCA_964561645.1 uncultured Desulfobacterales bacterium | reverse complement strand
AGTGCTAATCCGTAATTAATTGGACATTTATGAAATAATATGGCATGCATACCCATAAAAATGCATAAAGGGGGTGCGCATGCCAAGGTTGCCGTCGTGGGCTGTTTCCGATGCTTTTTGGAAGCGTGTTGAGCCACTCTTACCGCAACCGACCAGGGATCCGAACAAAGCTTATATCCGCAAAAAGGGTGGCGGCCGTAAGCCGTTGAATTATCGCAAAGTCTTTGAGGCCATTGTCTATGTTCTTCGCACCGGCTGTCAATGGAAGGCTCTCCCCAAAGAGGTGTTTGGGAGCCCCAGTTCCATTCATGCCTATTTTCGCAAGTGGGAAAAGGCCGGGGTATTTTTGGCCATGTGGCAAGCCGGCTTGGCGGAATATGATGAAATGGAGGGCATATCCTGGTCGTGGCAAAGTATCGATAGCGCCATGACCAAAGCACCTTTGGCTCGGGAAGCAGTTGGTCCGAGCCCGACGGACCGGGGGAAAAAAAGGAAGAAAACGCCATCTGCTCGTGGAAGAACATGGCGTCCCGCTGTCGATCGTCGTCACCGGGGCGAATAGGCATGATGTAACTCAGTTGGAAGCCGTATTGGATAGCATTGTCATTCAACGACCAGAGCCAGCAGCCGACAAACTTCAACATCTCTGCGCCGACAAAGGCTATGACGGTAAGCCTGCATACCAAAGCATAGTCGAACGGGAATATATCCCGCACGTCCGGCGCCGTGGCGAGGAAATCGAGGCGAAAAAAACTGTCCCCGGTTACCGTGCTCGCCGATGGATTGTAGAGGTTTGTCATTCATGGCTTAACAGGTTTCGCAAGATCCTGGTTCGCTATGAGAAAACCCTTTCCAGCTATATCGCCTTGCTTCATTTAGCAGCGGCCATAATTTGCTGGCGAAAAGTTGGAGTTATTTACGGATAAGCCCTCAATACCCAAAAAACAAGGCTCTGAATTCGGGGGTACAAGCGAAGGTTTGTGCCCCTCATTGAGCGCCTTGCTCAAGTCCAAAATTGGAGGCAAGAACATGGAAACCGTGACGATTGTGGTTCACGAAAGCGAACTCAAGGAACTGCACCAGGAAACCTTGAGGTTCTCGGCGGAGGCGGTGAAGGCCAGGCCCCTGGTTTTCTCTTCTTTGGAAGACCTCATTGACCGGGCCTTGGGGCCGGTGGATGTTGATGAGTATGAAAATTTGGCCCAGGGCATCTCTTCCCTTCTCAGCCAACTCTGCCAAGTGACCTCTGGGACGATCTTTTATAACCCATGGAAGAGAATAGACCCTTCTATGTACGGAACAGCGTCCACTTTCCGGATAGAAATTAACAAGCTTGCCAAAGCGATCAATGAGCTTGAGGAGTATATGGAACCATAAAACATCGCCCCCGGGGCCCCGGGCCTGCCGGCCTGGGGGCTTTCTTCTCAGACCCTGAAGGAGGGATGGAAACGGTAAGCCGGTTCTGCTCTCCCCTTGAGCGCCTGAGGCTGACCCACTGGACCCGCATCAAAGAGGGTGTCCCGGCCCACGCCGGGTGCAAAGGGAGGTGGGCCTGTTGAGACCTTGAATGAGGGGGGAAGCCCGGACGGGCCTCGGCCCTCTCCTTGAAGGCCTCACGGCTTTCCTTTTAAGCAAACAATCTTTTCGATGGAGGATAGGGAGATGGCTGAATACTCGGTGAGGTGGCAAGAGTTTAACCGCCGGGACGAGGTGGTGACCAAGGAGAAACACTTCACCACCAAGAAAGCGAGAGACAAGTTCTGCGACAAGGTGCAGGACAAGGACAATTTCTGGCGCTTCTGTGCCTGGTCCAATGACTAAAAGACTGGAGGAGGCGAGACGATGTTTTCCGAATTAAAGAGACTGCTCATTAACTTCCCCAGTGTGGAAATCCGGGAAGGGCAAGACTACTGCGAATTTTGGTTCCCGAAAAAACTTTTCTTCGGGCACTTGGTCTACCAGTTCACCACCCATATCCCGGCCGGGTATTCCTCTGAAGTGGAAGACCTGGACGAATACTTCAAGGTGACCGCGAGAAAGAGCCTCTAAAATCCTTCCTTTTCCCCCACCCCCGCGGGGCCCGGGCCGCCGGGCCCCGCCCTTTTTTTTTTGCCGCGGCTTTCTCCAAGGGTAAAAACCTTATTTTTGGAGGCAAGCCATGAAAACCTTTGAGCAAATCGTGAACAAGGTCATTGCGGAGCGGGCCGGGTTAGAAGAGGCCGCGGCGAAGCTGGAGCGGATCAGGGGTCAGATGCTGGCCCTCCTGGACGAGGCGGCGGAAGTGCTGGTGGAATGTCCGGGGGACATCGCCCACCATTCGTTCGAGACCTGGGTGGCCCGGATCGACACGGCCATCAAGGATGAGAGCGAATTCTGCCTGTCCTGCGACTACACCATGGAGGACGCCATCGAGGCCCTGAAGGGAGAGAGGCGGGCGGCATGAAATTATCCCCCAACAGAAATTGAGGGTGCGGCAGGACCTGGCCAGCCGGATAAAAAATGACCGAAACATCAGGTATTGAACCGCAAACCAGAGATAGCCAGATAATGCACCAACTAAGCTGAATAACTGGCAATACCGGGTTGAGGGTGTTAAAATGGTTACTACTTTGGGGAGAAAAACATGCTAACCCGCAATGATCAGGAGATCGTCCGCGCCTTGAAGCTCCGCCTGGAGGAAGTGGCGGGAGACAGACTTCAGGCCGTCATCGTTTACGGCTCTCGCGTCTGGGGGAAAGCCGACCCTGAGTCGGACCTGGATGTGGCAGCCATTGTCCGGGAATTCACCCTAGAGTTGGAGGCGTCCCTCCTGGAGGCCGCCTATCAGGTCATGTGGGATCACGATTTTACTCCGCTCATATCCTTAAAGGTCTTTGATGCGGACAGCTTCGCAGCCTACCAGGAAAAGGGCTTTTCCTTTTACCGGAAGGTTGCCCGGGAAGGGATCTCACTATGAACCTGACCCCGGAGGTGGAAGCCTACCTGGCCAAAGCACGTCATGTCTTGGGCGTGGCTGGAAAACTCCAATTGGGAGGGGACTTCTCCGACACCGCCGGGAAGGCTTATTATGCCATGTTTTACGCCGCCCAAGCTCTTCTGAAGGCTCATGGCATTGAGGTTGTGAAACACTCCGCAGCGGCCTCTATGCTGGGCCATCGCTTTGCCAAGACTGGGCGTTTGGATTCCAAGTTTCACCGGATGTTTCTCAACGCCCGCCGGGTGCGAGAAACTGCGGATTGGAGGAGAGGCCAATGGACCCGATAATCCAAAAGTGCAAAGAGATGTTGGAGAAGCATTATGGGGATCGGTTTGACGGTCTCATTTTATACGGCTCCCAGGCCCGTGGCCAGGCCGAAGCGGGGAGTGATATCGATCTCCTGGTCTTGCTCCAGGGGTCATTCGATTATTTCCAGGAAATCTGGAACCTGGCCGAATTGCTCTATCCGTTGCAATTGGAATCGGACCGCTTGGTTTCCGTCAAGCCGGCAGCCGTGCAAGACTTCCAGGCCGGTATTTTACAATTCTATCGCCGGGCCCGGCGGGAAGGGATACAGCTGTGAACCTACCGTTTTTCGAGCCGGAAGTTACGGCCAACCTGGAGCGGGCGGAAGAATCCATCCGGGCGGCCCAAGTGCTCTATGAAGCCGGGCATTGGGATTTTGCCGCGGCCCGGGCCTATTACGCCGCCTTTTATGCCGCCACCTCGGCTTTGTTAAGTGAAGGCCGGGAATACCAGAAACATAGCGGTGTAATTGCGGCTGTGCACAAGTTCATGGTCAAAACCGGCAAGCTGAAAAAAGAGCACGGCAAAAACCTGAACTGGCTTTTTGAACTGCGCAGCATCGGCGATTACGGCGATACCCGGCATGTGCCCCAAGAAGACGCAGCCAGAGCCATTTCCGTGGCCCAGTCATTTGTTGCGGCCATCAAGAAACTTCTCCCTTCCCCGGAGTAGAAAAGCCAAGAGGGGAACGCCTGAATAATCTTACCCTTTAAGGTAAAACCGTCTATTTCATCTAACAAACTTTTTAGCCGCCTTGGGGCGGCTTTTTTATTTTCCTGGAGGTGCATCATGATTCAAGACTATCTCAAGGCCGGCTACCCGGCCCTTTTGGTCCGGACGCATGAGCCGGAGCGCTTCATCGGGGCTGCGGTCCAGCAGAGCAACGGCCGGACCTGTTTGCAGCGGGATGTGGTCAGGGGATACCGGCAGATGGGCAACGGAGCCGAGTGGCAACCCTGCGATCCCATCGACCTGCCCGACACGGCGGCGAAGGGGACGGAAAAGGCGGTGTGGTTCTTGCGGAATTTTCACTTCTGGCTGAACGAGCCGCAGGTAATCCAGGCGATCCAGAACAACCTGCCCCTTTACAAGACCAAAGGCGTCACCCTGGTCCTCGTCTCCCCGGACGCCCAACT
>CAZLRL010000276.1:0-4441 GCA_964561645.1 uncultured Desulfobacterales bacterium | reverse complement strand
GGACTCGAAATCATTGGCGTGGTTTTAGAGCTAAAGAAATAATCGTATTCTGGAAAATCCCGCTGGGGCGGGCCTCCGTGCCTTGCCGGGACCGCGGGCGGCCAGGGACGGCCGCCCCACCAGGAGGATGGCCGCCTAAAGGAACATTTCGGAACAGTCCCTCATGAACCTGGGCTCTCTCAATAGCATGAAAAAGCTTGCTTGGCTCAGCGATTTATGGCGCGTAAAAGGCGCCCTACGACTTTGAACTTTAAACCTTGAACCTTGGACTTTTCCCAGCAGATAATCTGGAATTATACCAAGTTTTATCTTGCGGTGGGAAGGAGATGGCCCCAAAGGTCGGGGTAGAGCATCATTCCACCCCAATCTTAGCGTTACCCATTAAAAAGGGGCCGCAGTAAAAAAACCGCGGCCCCCTAAATTTCTCTGGTAGGCACGTGGGGATTTGAACCCCAGACCCCCACCGCGTCAAGGTGGTGCTCTCCCCCTGAGCTACGTGCCTGTTTCTTATTCATTTACCCTTTCGGTCGACCAGCGTCAAGGGTTTAATGTAACTGTAGGAAAACTTGACAATAACCAGGGGGGCTGGTACATTTGGGCGGATATTCCAGCTTTCCTCCAAGGAGCCTTGGCAATGCTTTTTCAGGACGTGTTGATGACCCTGGAGCGGTTCTTCGCCGAGCGGGGCTGCATCGTGACCCAACCCTACGACGTGGAGGTGGGGGCCGGGACCTTCAATCCCCACACCCTGCTCCGGGCCCTGGGGCCCGAGCCCTGGAACGTGGCCTACGTGGAACCCTCCCGGCGGCCCGCGGACGGGCGTTACGGCGAAAACCCCAATCGCCTGCAGCACTATTACCAGTACCAGGTGATCATGAAGCCTTCGCCCAAAGATATCCAGGAGATTTACCTGGACAGCCTGAGGGCCCTGGGCATCGACCCTCTGGATCACGACGTGCGGTTTGTGGAGGACGATTGGGAATCACCCACTCTGGGGGCCTGGGGGCTGGGCTGGGAAGTGTGGCTCGACGGCATGGAAATCACCCAGTTCACCTATTTCCAGCAGTGCGGCGGCATCGATCTGGATCCCATCAGCGCCGAGCTCACCTACGGCCCGGAACGCATCGCCATGTACCTCCAGGGGGTGGAGAGCGTCTACGACCTCAAGTGGACCGAGGACCTCACCTACGGCGACGTCCATCACCGGGGAGAAGTGGAGCATTCCATTTACAACTTCGAGCAGGCCGACGTAAACATGCTGTTCACCCTGTTCGACATGTATGAAAAGGAAAGCCAGCGCATCATCGAGCAGGGCCTGGTGCTGCCGGCCTATGATTATTGTTTGAAATGTTCCCATACCTTTAATCTGCTGAATGCCCGGGGCGCCATCAGCGTGGCGGAGCGGGCCAGCATCATCGGCCGGGTGCGAAACCTGGCCCGCCTGTGCTCGGAAGCCTTCCTCAAGCAACGGGAAGAAATAGGGTTTCCGCTGCTGAAGAAATAGCTTTAAGCTGATAGCTGTCAGCTGTCAGCCATCAGCTCTCTGTATTAAGTAGACTAGAAAACGTGAGATTAATGTAGCCGCAAGCTTTAGCTGGCGCTTTCAATTATGGCAGCCTTAATAAAAACGCAGGCTAAAGCCTGCGGCTACAAAAAAGCTGACATCTGAACGCTTACAGCCTTCCAAACGAGGACGCGAATGGGCAGCGAGTTACTGTTGGAGATCGGCACTGAGGAGATTCCGGCCGGCTTTATGCCGCCGGCGTTGGCAGAGTTGGCCGCGGGGTTGCGCAAGAAACTGGAGCAGGAGCGCATCGAGGTGGGGGAAATTACCACCTGGGGCACGCCCCGGCGGTTGACCGTGGTGGCCAAGGGAGTGGCCGAGGGGCAGGCCGAGGTCACCAAAGAGGTGGTGGGCCCTCCCAAGGCGGTGGCCTATGACGCAGACGGACAGCCCACCCAGGCGCTGAAAGGATTTGCCCGGGCTCAAGGGGTGGCGGTGGAAGATCTCAGTGAAGTGGAAACCCCCCGGGGGGTGTATCTGGCGGTGCGCAGCCGGACCTCGGGACAGCCCACTATGGTGCGCCTCAAAGAAATTTTACCGGAATTGATCCTGGGCCTGGGCTTCCCCAAGTCCATGCGCTGGGGGTCGCTGAAGGCCACCTTTGCCCGGCCCATTCATTGGATTCTGGCCCGCTTCGGCGGCCAGGTGGTGGACTTCCCCGTGGCCGACGTGGTGAGCGGGGGCGTGACCTACGGCCACCGCTTTTTGGGGCCGGACCCCCTGGAGGTAACCGATGCCGCGTCCTATATCACGGCCCTGCGGGTGGCCCATGTTATAGTAGACCCTGCCGAGCGTCAGGCCCTGCTGGAGGCGGAGCTGCATAAAGCCGCGGCCGAGGTGGGCGGCGAAGTGGTGCCCAATCCGGGGCTGGTGGAAGAAAACAACTACCTGGTGGAATATCCGTCCGTGGTCTGCGGCCACTTTGAAGACGAATTTTTGCAGCTGCCCGACGAAGTGCTCATTACCTCCATGCGGGAACACCAGCGTTATTTTTCCCTGCGGGGCCAAGACGGCAGGCTCCTGCCCCATTTCATGGCCGTGAACAATACCCTGGCCCGGGACCCGGACCTGGTGCGCCAGGGGCACGAACGGGTGCTCCGGGCCCGCTTGAGCGATGCCATGTATTTTTACCAGGTGGACCGGAAAACCTCTCTGGAAGAGCGGGCGGAGGACCTCAAGGGCGTGGTTTTTCACTCCCTGTTGGGCACCTCCTACGAAAAGATGGAGCGCTTCCGGGCCCTGGCGGAATTTTTGTACAGGCATACAGCGGCCGAAAATCAGGATTTAGCCGAAATTACCCCCGAGCTCATCCGGCGGGCCGCGGTCCTGTGCAAGACTGATATCGTCACGGAGGTGGTGGGGGAATTCCCCAGCCTGCAGGGGGCCATGGGCCGGCAGTACGCCAAGCTGGCGGGCGAGGACCCGAAGGTGGCGGAGGCCCTGTTTTCCCATTATCTGCCTCGGCACGCCGACGACCTGCTGCCGGAGGACCCGCTGGGGGCCCTGGTGGGGATGGCCGACCGGCTGGACACCATCTGCGGCATTTTCGGGGTGGGCCTAAGCCCCACCGGCACCGCGGACCCCTACGGCTTGCGGCGCCATGTCCTGGCCGTCATCCGCATCCTGCGGCATCATCGCTGGCACCTGGATCTGGAAGAGGCCATTTTGGCCAGCCTGGACCTTCAAAAGGAGGTCATTTCCCGGGGCGTGCCGGAGACCGCGGTCGAGGTGCTGGATTTCTTCCAGACCCGGCTGCAGCATCTCCTGTTGGCCGAAGGCCATGACCACGAAACCGTGGCCGCGGTGCTGGCCAGCAGCGGCCGGGACGTGGTGGAGGCCGCGGACAAGGTCAAGGCCCTGGAACAATTTCGCCGCAGCCCGGATTTTCAGGCTCTGGCCGTGGCTTTCAAGCGGGTGATCAACATTTCCCAGGGCACCGAGCCCGGAGAAGTAGACCCGGCGCTCTTCGAGCACCCCGAGGAAAAGCAGCTTTTTGACGCGGCTACGGCGATGGAAAAGGCGGTGGAAGAGGCTGTGGACCGCCGGGATTACCCTGCGGCCTGCCGGGCCCTGGCCCAAGTCAAAGGGCCGGTGGATGCCTTCTTCGACAAAGTCCTGGTCATGGCCGAAGACCCCAAGCTGAAAGAGAACCGCCTCCAGCTTTTGGCCCGCGTCAGCCAGACCTTTCTCAAGGTGGCGGATTTTTCCAAAATCACCACCTGAGATTTGGCTTCTGCCAGGCTCGCAGTTTTTCAATTTCCCAGGCCATTCTGCGGCTTATGTAGGGGCGCCATTTATGGCGCCCTAGAGGGCTTGATGAATCAAGCCCTTACAGGTAGTGGGGAAACCGATCCCTGCCCCGCCTCAGGATGTCTTGGACAAGACCGCGGTAGCCGCAGGCTTCAGGAGGTGTAACTCTCAGGGTCTGCGGCTACAGTTGTTTCCAGGGTCGATTCACGCGATGATAAAGGTTGGACCAAGGTAAGAACAATCCGGTTCACGTAAGCGGTTGTAAGGAGCGGTGGGCGGTGCCCACCCATTTTATTAAGCTATAGGCCTTAAGCCATAAGCTGTAGACTGTAAGTTTTGAGTTTCGAGTTTTGAGAAGAAACCGCTGGGAAATGTGGTTTGTCTTATTTCGCAGAGGTGGACAGGTGCCGCAAGCCCCTTTTCCGTTATCAACCCCCTCATTTCAATGCAGGGGCGCCATTCATGGCGCCCTCAGGGCTCGATGAATCGAGCTACAAAGGGCAGGAGTGGAGTTTGGAGGCAAGAGTCGGGTTCTCCGGTTCCCCGAGGAAATTTTGAATGTAGCCGCAAGCTTTAGCTGGCGAACTCATAATTCTGCAAAAGAGCGCAGGCTGAAGCCTGCGGCTA
>CAZLRL010000275.1:0-4449 GCA_964561645.1 uncultured Desulfobacterales bacterium | reverse complement strand
TGCCGATAAAAGCCTTTTCTTCGATGATAGTTTTGTACTTGTGCAACCCGTCATAATTGCAGGTAATGGTCCCCGCGCCCACATTGGCCCCCGCGCCCACCTCGGCGTCACCCAGATAGGTGAGATGGTTGGCCTTGACCCCGGGGTAAAGTATAGACTTTTTGACCTCCACGAAATTTCCCACCCGGGCCCCTTCCCGCAGATCGCTCAGGGGGCGCAGATGCGAATAAGGCCCCACCTGCACGCCGGCGGCCAGGCAGCTTTCGGTAATAACCGAGCCCATCTTCACATAGACCTTGTCGGCCAGCGTGCTGTCAGTGATCTTCACATTGGGCTCGATCAGACAATTTTCGCCCACCACGGTCCGCCCTTCCAGATACACATTGGGATAAATGACCGTATCCCGGCCGATGGCCACCTGGGGGCCGATGTACGTGGTCTCCGGGTCCACCAGGGTGACCCCGGCGTCCAGGTGTCCCTCGTTGAGGCGCTTTTTGAGGACCCGGGTGGCTTCGGCCAGCTCCCCGCGGCTGTTGATGCCCAAAAGGTTCTCCCGCTCCAGGTCCACCAGCGCTTCCACCCCGCGGCCGTGGCGCCGGGCCAGGGGGATCATATCGGTGAGGTAAATCTCGCCGGTCACCGGGCTGACCTCCAGCTCCTTAAGGGCCTGGCGCAGAAACCCGGCCTCGAAGCAATAAGCCCCGGTGTTGATCTCCCGGATGGCCAGGATGTTTGGGCGGTCCTCGGCGTCCTTGGACTGGACCACGTCCAGCACCCGGCCCTGCTCATCGCGCACCACCCGGCCGTAATGGGCGCCGTCCGGGAGTTCCACGGTCTGCACCGTCACCGCGGCCCCACTTTGTTGATGCAAAGCGTAGAGATTTTTTATGTTGTCCCCGGCAATGAGGGGCACATCGCCGCACAGGACCATGATGGTCCGGGCGTCCGCCGGCACCTCGGGCATGGCCACCTGCACCGCGTGGCCGGTGCCCTGCTGGGGCTCCTGAAGGGCGAATCTGACTCCTTTCCCCGCCAGGGCCGCCCTGACTTTCTCAGCCTGATAACCCACCACCACCAGGATATCTTGTACGCCTATCGATTTGAGAGTGTCGATGAGATAGGCCGCCATGGGCCGCCCCAGGATTTGATGCAAGACCTTGGGATGGCTGGATTTCATGCGGGTCCCCTGCCCCGCGGCCAGGATGATGGCGGTGGTGGACGTCAATTTTTCACCCATATGGGGCATATCCTTTGCAGGAATTATTCCAAAATATTCTTGTGTGTAAGACGCACCCTACAACATGTAATTAATTTATTTTCACTGCTAATTTTTCCCATGCGTTTAAACAGTCTGAGAAATTCCTTTCTCTGTTAGAAAATGCCTTGTTTGCGATTAAAATCTGATCTTTCTTTGATAAGCCTCGTGTTTCCCAACATTTCCTATCTTTTGTTACCCAAAAATATGAATGTAATCTTTCCTTAACTCCATGTATTAATGTAAGTCTATGCTCAAGTTCTTGAGGAGAGATTATAATATATTGTGTTTTATCAATATTAAATGCTTGGAGAACAAATATCCAAAGATCAGCTATACTTTGTTGAATCTTTTTCAAATTATGAGTCCACCATCCGCATGCTAATAAACCTCTCTGAAACATCTCATCCATATGAGTGACAAGAAAATCTCGAGAAAATTTCACTTGTATAGATGCCAGACGATCATTGTTTGAGTTTGTAACTAATAAATCAATTCCCTTATCTTTTGAAGGAATCCAAATATTTGCTTTATCGATATTTTTTCCTATTTCTGAGCCTACCAGGAATTCACCCGCATGAATGGTAAATAAAGTCCTCATCTCTTTATCTCCATATACAAATCTTATTCCTTAGAAATAATATTGCTAGTAGGGAATTTCTACAAAATCATGCTCCTTGGGATTAAAATCCTTGATGTTACGAGTAGCAAGCCTAAGCTTGTGGTGAAGACACAAAGCAGCTTGAAAAGCATCCGGCAACTTCCATTTCTTGGTTTTCCGCAAGGAAGCGGCCAAATCCGCAATAGCTTTGTCTATAATAAGGAGATGAAATTGCTCTAAAAAAGCTTTGACCAGAGCCTCGTCTTTGCTTTCTACGCCCACCAGAATCTCGGCCCGGGTGATCACCGAAATAGCATTTTCTTCGGGTTGTAGGCTCAAGACAAACTTCTTGGCCGCGCTCACCCCGTTGAGGTGATCAATCAAAATAACCGAATCCAACATCCTGGCCAGCATGCTTTACTTAATCCCACTCGGAACGGATTTTTCTCTGATATTCGAGACCGTCTTCCCCGGGCCAAATACCGCTGGTTCTTTCCACCAATCCTTTATAGGTCTTGCCTCGCTGGGCTTTTTTCAGTTCCCTGATACCTTGGCGGATGGCTTCGGCCATGGAGATTTTATGCACCTTACTGTAGCCTTCGAGCCAGAGTTTGTCCTTATCGGAGAGAGTAACTATTATTCTCCGGGTCGCCACGGCTGATTCCTCCTTGATATACATCATTGTATATCATAATAGGAAGGTTTTTCACAGGCTGAGATTTAGATGGGGATGGGAAACACTGAACTTGAAAAACAGCTGTGGCATCTGTGTGTCAGAATATCTCAGGCAAGCATAGTTTTTTTCATTACTCCGAACCTTCCAGCGGCAGGACAAAGCTCAAGTGGGTGCCCTGTCCCTTTGCACTCCGAATTTCCATGACCCCGTCAAGCAGATGCACTCGTTCTTCCATGGAAGCCAGCCCCAGCCCCCGGTCTCCGGGATTGGCCGCTTTGGACGCGGCGAGATCAAATCCCCGCCCGTTGTCTCCGATCTGAAACCGAACCCGGTCATTGACGCGACCGATCTCCACCTTCACTTCGGTGGACCCGGCGTGTTTACTGATGTTGGCCAAGGCTTCTTGAAAGATGCGATACACTGCGAGCTGCACATTTTTGGGCAAAAACGATGACACTTTTTCCATGTGAACCGAGAACTTCAAGCCTTCGTTGTCAGCAAAGTCTTTAAACAAGGAATCCAGAGCCACTTCCAGGCCTAAATCTTCCAGGATCGCGGGAGAGAGGTTATGGGAAATGCGCCGCACTTTATCTATAAGGACATTCAGGTGCTCCAGAGCGGTTTCCAGGTCTTCGGTAACCGCACTGCTTTCCTGGGACAAAGTACGGTAAGCCTTGGCCATGATTAATTTTACCACCAGCAGGGACTGCCCCAGGTCATCATGCAACTCCCTGGAGATGCGACCCCGCTCCTGCTCCTGCACTTGCAGAATCTGGTCGGCCAAGCGATGGAGTTTCATCTCCGATTCGCGCAGCTGGACATTGGCCGCCATCAGGGCTGAGGTCCGTTCCGCCACCCTGTCTTCCAACTTTTCATTGGCTTTTCTTAAGGCCGCTTCGGCCTGTTTCAAGTCCCGCAACAAGAGACTGAAGGGCTTGGTCAATCCCGTTTGAATGATGGCCTTGTAGACCAGATAAAAAGAAATGACCTTGAAATAATGTCCGATCAGATTGGAAAGATCGTAAACCCCCACGTAAAAGGTGAAGGCCAGTTCGGCCACCACCATGGCCACCAGGGCCCAGGCCACCAGGCGCCAGATGGCGGCATCGAATTCCTGCCGTTTGAAATACAAAAGTCCCAGGGCCCCGAGGAGCATGGCACAAATGAGGTACTCGCTGACGATTTTAAAGGTCGTCAGACCCTGGCCTTCCACATAGCAGGTGGGGAAGATGGGCCAGGCGAATATGGACAGCAGGATCAGGGTGACAACCAGGATATAAGCCCCCAGAGTATTCCGGGCATTGAGGCTGCGGCCCAGGAAAAAGGGGGCGATGAGAAAGGAGAGGGCTTCCAGGTAACGGGTGGCAATCCATAATTGGGTGGGCAAGTCGGCGCCATAACCCGGGAAGACACCCATGCCTTTGTAGGCCAGGGTATGCAGGAGATCCAGGCTGCCCACGAACAGATAAGAGATGCCCAGCAGCAGGAGGTAGTTGTTGCGGATCAGGCGCCGGGAGTTCCAGGCGATGGCGAAAACCGCCCAGGCAATGGCCACACTGAAGAGTTCCACCAGGGAATGAAAAAGCAGGTAGCTGTAGAAAGAAGTGAGGTATAAACCCGCCGCGGCCAGAAGAACCGCGAGGATTTGCAAACCTTTTACCAAAAAATAGCAGTGAGATTTGTCGTTGTCGTACTGCAAGGTTGTAGGCTTGATCTGCGGCTGTCTGACCCCCGAAAAATTTTTCTCCTCCCCCAAGGATCAGGAGACGCACCTTCGGAATGGCTGCTTTATCGCGTGTCAGGAGAAGCAGCGAGATAGCTGCGAGAATGTTTCACTTTCTCACGTTGGACAAAAAAAGGCAAGCCCGGAAACCCGGGTTTGCCCGAAGCAGTCTCTAGTTTTGCCGGTCCGCGGTT
>CAZLRL010000274.1:1045-4454 GCA_964561645.1 uncultured Desulfobacterales bacterium | reverse complement strand
ACCATACCCTTGGCCTGCAAGGGCCGGGCCGGGGTTACCCGTCGTTTTTGAGTATGGGGGTATCCGCTTCTCTCAAGTATATACAATATCTAGTGGTTGAGAGATATTCCTTCCATGGCGCAGATCGCTTTTGGTCAAAGGGGCAACCGAGACGGCTTGTTGAACTAAACGAAAGAACAACTTTCCCCGGGACCTCGAGGTCCTGCGGTTAAATCGGAAGGTGTATTCATCTAAATAATAATCCAGATGGGAAGGACGCACCCCACCTTGGTGGGTTCCGAGCAACCATCTTTTCAACAAGGAAGCTCCTCTATTAACCAGGGGAAGCAGGTTTTCACCAACCTCGGCGGACTTGCGGACAACCACATGCTCATATCCCTCGCCAGACAGGGGGCCATACCCGCTCCAACCGTCAGTACGGACCACACTTCCTGGTTCCACGCTTTCATTCACACCTCCTACCAAACTCTCCGCCGAAGCATCGGGGAGGCGCCGGAGGCGCATCCTGCCAATTTGATTGCCTTTATCTTCCACTGCAATAAGCACCAGAGACTTACCAGCAGCACCGCGTCCTCTTTTTCCAGGTCGCTCGCCGCCGATATAAGTTTCATCCACCTCGATAACCCCGGACAAGCGGTCCCGGCCAGGACGCACCATCGCGGTGCGCAGTTTATGGAGCCATATCCAGATGGTTTCGTAGCGCTTGAATCCCAAGACCCTTTGCAGTCCCTTGGCGCTCACACCGTTCTTTTGGGTAACCACATGCCAAATGGCCCGAAACCAAAGCTGCAAGGGTTTCCTGGTGTCCTGAAAGATGGTGCCCGCGGTGACGGAGGTATCATGCCCACAAGCGGCGCAATGGTAAAGCTGGCGTTGGGTCAACCAAGCCTTATCATGGCCGCAGCGGGGGCATCGAAAACCATCCGGCCATCTGAGTTTGACCAAATAGTCGATACATGCCTCTTCAGTGGCAAACTGTTTTTCAAACTCCATTAAATTTACCGGGTATTCTTCCATAGCCACATACTACATATTGTGGCTAGTTGAGTAAAGCGGATACCCCCATAATATAAAACACCATGCCCAAAAGAACACTGGTGAATGAAAAGACTGGTCGGGGGCTGCCCTGACTGGCATGGAGAGTACCAAGAACGAGGGATCTGGACTTTCGCAAAGCCATCAGTATGCCCGCATTCGGCATGGACCAGGAACTCATCGACTCTTGGTTCATGCGGATCTGAACCGGTTTTCAACGCGATGAAATCGCTGCCCCGTGGGTATTCAGCTGGTTAAGGTATGGACGGCGGGCAAGGCGCCCCGGCGCCGGGACAAAGTCCCTGTCATTTTCCACAAGAGGGCTAGTCAAGAAAAGGGGGCGGCCGGGGCTGGGAAAACCATGGGATTCCGTTATAATTTTACGTATAATATATGCAGCATTGGTTTAAAACTTCCAACTGATTCTGCCAGCGTAATCCCGCTGCCGGCCTAAGGAGCGCCTGTGACCATCACCGTGCCCGGCGACCGACTCATCGAAAACGAGAAAGACGGCAGCCTGCTGGTGCTGATCCCCGAGGGGGAGTTCCTGGCGGGGAGTGAGAGGGGTGACGAAGGTGGCATGATTTTCCCTGTTTCCCTGCCCGCCTATTACTTGGGTCTCCACCCAGTTACCAACGCCCAGTATAAAAAATTTGTGGCAGCCACGGGGCACCGTTACCCTGATAAGGCCGACTGGGGAAAGCCTGTGTGGCATAACCGGTACTTTCCCCTCGAAAAGGCGGACCACCCGGTAGTCTGTGTCTCCTGGGACGATGCGGTGGCCTACTGCCACTGGGTGGGCTTACGGCTGCCCACAGAGTTGGAGTGGGAAAAGGGGGCCCGGGGGGTGGACGGCCGTGGGTATCCCTGGGGCAATGATTGGGAGATGGGTCGGCGCTGCCGGTGCGCTATTAATCGGGGGCAGGAAACCACCTGCAGAGTCTGGGACTACCCCGAGGGTTGCTCCCCCTGGGGGCCCTACCAGATGTCCGGGAACGTATATGAGTGGTGTGCTGACTGGTATGACGCCGAGGCTTACGAGCGCTACCGACATTGGGACCTGGAACCTCCGGCTTTCGGTCAATTCCGGGTGTTGCGGGGCGGGTCCTGGGGCTTTTCCGATCCTGACATCTTCCGGACTGACCGTCGCTGTTGCTTCGAGCCCGCTGACCGCATCAGCTGCCGCGGGTTTCGGGTCGCCAGGTCTTTTCCCTAACTCCGCTTTTGTTACTTTTTGCGAATGAGCTTATCCATATCAAATCAATAACTTATGTCGGCCGGATGATAAACTACAGGAATTGCAGGGTACATTAGAGACGTCTGGAGTTATTTATATCTTACCCGTCATTACAATTTAATTTCCGCCAAAATTTGCAGTAATGAAGTTGGATTGACAATTCCCTCCAAAACACCACAATGATAAGTAACGGTAAAAGCTTATGACTTGGTCCCCTTACCGGATCTGGGTGGGGGTAACAGCTGTTCTTCTCTTTGCTCCCCGCCCCACTCTGGCCTTGCAGACCCACGGCCCCCCGGAAGGTCTCTACGTCCATCAACTGGCCCACGTTCTTTTTGCCGCGGCCCTGCTTTTTCTCATCTGGCAGGTTAAATATGAAAGTCTAACCGGACTCCCCGGGTTTCGGCAGCTCAGGTGGGCCTGCGGCTTGTTTGTGCTCTGGAATGTGGTTGCCTTCTTGGGACACTGGTCCGAGGAGCTTCTCCTGCCTCAGGTTTTTCAGGGTCAGCCGGGAGATTTTTCCCGGCGCCTGCTCATGTCCCGCTTTTCCGCCTGGGTTTATTATCTTACCAAATTGGACCACCTGATCCTGGTGCCGGCTTTTTTCCTGCTGTGGCGCGGCCTGAAAGCCCTGCTGGCCAAGACGCCCCGGGAGGCGCCATGATCACCCTGCCCCTCCTCCCCATCTGGCTAGTGGACATTATAGGCTCGGCGCTGGTTATCTTTCTGGCCACCGGTGCTTTTTTAACTGTCATCAAGCTGACCGCAAAAGACCCCGAAAACGCTCTGTATTTATTCCTTTACTGGTTCGTCCTGGCCTTGCTGGCCTTTGCCTTTTTCCGTTCCCTGGGCCATATTCTCAAGCATGTGTTGATCTTTTCCGGCCAGGGAGAAATTTGGCAAAAATTGCGTCCCTGGAGCGGCGGGCTCAACAGTATCACCTTTGTGGTTATTGCTGCGGTTAGTCTGTTTTTCTATCACATTCAGCGCCTCTACCGGCGTATGGCTGCCAACCATTCCGAATTGGAGGCCACCAGCCGGGAGATCCTGGAACTTAACCGGGAAATGGAAGCCCTGGTCATGAGGATAGCCGCTCCTGAGAACAACAGGCAAAAAGGCAAATTCGCCGGCTCCAGG
>CAZLRL010000274.1:0-1035 GCA_964561645.1 uncultured Desulfobacterales bacterium | reverse complement strand
GTCATTGAACGCACCATGAGTGAAATGGCCCTGAGCGTCGCCGATGGGATTCGCAATCCTTTGCATATCATCGGCGGCTTCAGCCAACGTCTCCTCAAAAAGACCTCACCTGAGGACCCGACCCGCGACTGGGCGGCTTGTATCTGCAAGGAAGCCAAACGCCTGGAGCATATGGTGGAGCACTTTGAGGCCCTGGCCCAAAAAAAGGAATCTTTCTTCACCGAGGTGGACCTCAATGTCATTGTTCAAGATATTCTGAAGTTGATTCAGGAAGAATTTACCAAAAAGGACATCGGGCTTGACGTCCGACTCACCCCCGACCCAATTTGGGGGCGCTTCAACGTCTATTTGCTCAAGCTGGCCCTGGCTCACCTGTTGCGCAACGCCATTGAAGCCACTCCCCCCAAGGGGGAAATCCGGGTTACCACTAAGTTGGAGGGCGGCCGAGCCTTGTTGGTGATTCAGGACACCGGGCGCGGGATGCCCCAAGAAGTGGTGCAGAGAGTCTTTGAACCCTTTTATACCACCAAGATCGGCGGCACCGGCCTCGGGATGATCTTCGTGGCGCAAATCGTTGACGAGCACCGAGGCAAAATCAAGCTCGACAGCCAAGTAGGCCGGGGAACCACTGTTACCATTCAGCTACCTTTACGTTTTGCGGAAAGCCCTGATCTCCGGTTGAGCCAATAATAGGACCCCCTTGCCCCTCCTCATCCATAAACCCGGTCAGGGAACCGGTCCGAAAACCGTCATATTGCACCTCCTTCTATTCTTTTCTTTTATCATTGACATTGTGAACTTTGGTGCACATCTTATAAGCATAAAAGTTTTAAACAGCTCTTTTTCTATAGGGCTTGACAGCAACTTGCCTTGCCTTAAAAGCAAAAAAGAGCTTGTGAACCCTATGAATCAATTCAATCCTACCTTTTGGGGGACCAGGATTGTTAGTGGACATGCAATAGGGGACCACTTGTGGCCAAGTAAAAGGGAGCCAGATCGGAAGAGCACACGTCGAATCCAGTCACGCCAATATCT
>CAZLRL010000273.1:0-4473 GCA_964561645.1 uncultured Desulfobacterales bacterium | reverse complement strand
ACCGGTATTTGGATCAATATAAGCCAGCGCTACGTTTGGAAAAATTAAAATTCCATCAAGAGTTAAAGAAACAACCGCAATCAACGTGAACTTTTTTTTCATATTGATCCCTCCTTTTCCAGGTGAATAAGTCAGGCCTTTGCTAACATATCCCACAATATTTATAAGACCCTTTCTTCTCCCTGGTGACAAAGTATATAAATTTAAACGTAATATCAAGAGATGAGGTGCTCGAATTTTTGGCCGATTAAATGGTCCCAGGTGGCCACAACAGGCCCCAGGAACTCCGGTTTCCCCTGCCACTGGGCCCGCTCGATGAGAAACTGGCCGTCGCCCGTGGCCACCAGCAGCCCTTCTCCCAAAATCCGGGCCACGATCTGACCCGGGACCGCGCCCGCCGGGAGGGGTTCGGCCAGGGGCCGCCCCCACCAGATGAACAGCCGACGCCCGTCCAGAGTGGTAAAAGCGCCCGGGTAGGGATGGGTTACGGCCCGCACCAGATTATAAATGTCCCGGGCGGGCCTGGTCCAGTCGACGCGGCCGTCTTCCGGAGTGCGTCCCCCGAAGTAGGTGGCCCGGTCGTGGTCCTGGGGCGCCCGGGGCGCCTTGCCGGTGCGGAGCATTGGATAGGTGTCCCGCAGCAGCTCGGCGGCCGCCACGGTCACCCGGGCAAACAGCGTCAGGGCCGTGTCCTCCCCCGTGATGGGCACCCGTTTCTGGGCCACGATGTCACCCTGGTCCGCCTTGGGCACCATGTAATGGAGGGTGACCCCGGTTTCGGTTTCGCCGTGCACCAAAACCCAGTTTACCGGCACCCGGCCCCGGTATTGGGGCAAAAGACTCCCGTGCAGGTTGAGGGCTCCTTGTTTGGGAAGCTCCAGCAGGGGCTTTTTCAGCATGTGGCGATAATAGCAGGAGAAAATAAAGTCAGGCTCGAGACCGCGCAGGGCCTCCACGAACTCCGGCCGGTTGGGATCTTCCGGCTGGTACACCGGCAGATGATGTTGCCAGGCCAGCTCCCGCACCGACGCGAACCAGATGTTTTCCTCGGGGTTGTCCGCATGGGTCACCACCGCGACGATCTTATCCCCCAAGCCCCGGCATGTGTCGATCAGGGCCTTGAGGCAAAAATAGCCGACGTTGTGGTAACCCATGAAGATGAGGCGCATGGTCGTTCGTTAAGGCTTGAAATCCCGTTCTAGAAGAAAGACCTCGGTTTTCTGAAGAAAGGATTCTGCCTTTTCCTGGAGTTCCCTCACCTCACTCTCGGTGATAGGTGAGATAATCATAGTCGCTGATTTGCCGTTTTTAAAAAGCTCGATGGAGCCATTGATGCATTTCTTTGGGCAAGAGCCCGGGCTTAACAAAGTTTTTTCCGAAGGCCGACACCACGGCCCGATGACTGGTATAGGTTTTCCCCATCAAAAGCAACAAGGCCTCAGCCCCATAAAACACGGGATTTGGCGAGCATGGCCGACACTTCTTCGGCCAAGGTCACAGAAGCACCCCTTCCTTGCGGACATTTTCGAAAAGAGGACTTTTTCTTTGTTGGAGCCACTCTTCAGACACAGGAAACGTACCAATAAGGACATTGTGCTCTAAACAGATATCGGCCACGCGATCACCGATACGGTCGATTTCCTGGCTGGGTTTGACCTCTCCCTTGAGCACAACGAGCACATCTACATCAGAGTCGGAATGATAATCCCCCCGAGCATAGGAGCCATAAGGATAAAGGCCCCCCAGGCGTTCCCCATAAATCTGTTCCAGGGCTTGCCGCAATTCCTCTAAAGCCCGCTTTATATCCGCAGGTATTTGGGACATGAAATTTCTCTTCATAAAAAACAAAAAGGCCTTTTAACGGGAAACTATCATTCTGTTTCGCCCGCATCCAGGGTTTGCCGAACAATAAACCGGGGCCGCCCCCGGACTTCCTTGTAGATGCGGCCCACGTACGCGCCGATGAGGGCCAGGCCGAAGGTGTTGAGGCCCACGAAAACGAAGAGGATGGCGAACAGGGTGAAAACCCCTTCCACTTCCGGGCCTACGACCAGGCGGCGGAGAAACAGAAACAGGCCGAACAAAAATCCCAACAGGGCAATGACCAGACCCATGACTCCCACCGCGTGGATGGGCAGGTGGGAAAACCCGGTCATGAGGTCGAAGTTCAGGCGAATGAGTTTAATCAGGTTGTACTTGGACTGGCCCCGCTCCCGCTCGGCGTGGCCCACGGGAATCTCCGCCACCCGGCGGGAAAAAAGGTTGGCCAGGGCGGGGATGAAGCTGGAGGACTCCTGGCACTGGTTGATGCTGTCCACCACTTCCCGGCGGTAAGCCCGGAGCATGCAGCCGTAGTCCTTGAGTTTGACCCCGGTGGTCCAGGACATGGTGCGGTTCATGAAATAGGAGGGCACGCGGCGGAGCCAGGAATCCAGGCGGTTCTCCCGCCAGCCCCCCACGGTGTCGTAGCCTTCTTCCACCTTGTCCACCAGCTTGGGGATGTCTTCCGGCAGGTTCTGGAGGTCTGCGTCCAGGGTGACCACGACCTGGCCCCGGACGGCCTGAAACCCCGCGAAAATGGCCTGATGCTGGCCGAAGTTGCGGAGGAATTGCACCGCCCGGATGTGGTCGGGATGCCGCTGATGCAGGTCGGTGAGAATCTCCCAGGAGCGGTCCGCGGAACCGTCGTCCACGAAAATGATCTCAAAGGGACGGCCGTCCGCGGACAGGGCGGCCAGCAGGCGCTCGCTCAGTTCCCTCAGGTTTTCTTCTTCGTTATAAACCGGGATGACCACGGAGGTGTAAGGGGCAGGCGACGATTCGTTTAGCGGCAGAACCTGGTTGGTCATATTAGTATTGAAGTGACTTTTAAAAAAAATTTTATTTTCTTTCCTTTTAATGAGTATGCTCAAGCCCGATCAGTGACGGGAAGGGAATTACATCCAGCATTTCCGCAAGTGTCGATAGAGTGAAAACGCGACCCTCTGTGTCCCGAACGACCGGCCCCAAGGCATCGTTGACTCGTGCCCAACCGATGCCGCCTAGGACAGCAATCACCGGAATCCCCCCCAGCCGAGTAGCCTCTCTACGAAGATTTGCAAAGCGTCCTGCTTTGTCACGGGCTGTGCCCCCGTCATTGGTTAACTTGCATTCGAGGATGGCTCGAAGTGTTTCCGAATCATCAAATACCACAAAGTCTGGGGCCGGTGTAACTATAATAATCTAGCGATTTCAGCGTAAATAGTTGGATGCTCATTAGTCCCATGGCGATGAGGAATTAAGCGAATTTGGGCAATACGTTGATCCCAGTTCTCTGCTTCGGCAATCCTAGTGACTGTGCTCTGAATATCGGTCACTGATTTACCCGATCTTGAATAAATATCCGGGAATACCTACAGCAGCATCTTCGGCGATTCGGCGACGGGCTTCTTGAACAAAGTGCTCGTGAATTTCAAAACCAGCCGCCTTACGTCTAAGACGACGAGCCACAACAATTGTGGTCCCCCCACCAGCAAACGGGTCGATTACAATACCTCCTGCTGGGCTGGCCAGTTTAATAAAGAATTCGGCTAATCCCTCTGGCATTGCGGCTGTGTGGGCAACACCCCTGTATTGGTTGTATGTTTGTGGAACACTTACCACGTTTCCAGGATCAGCTCCGCCTCTTAAATACGTTTTTGTTCGATCACGACCAAAACCGGCCTCTGTATTCCGCCTTCCGAGTTTATCCAATTTTCTCCTGGTGATCTCTGCTAAGTTTGCTTTATATGGAACTCTCACTGCATCCAAATCAAAATAAGGTTTGGCGCCGCGGGCAAAATGATAAACATACTCAAAACTATTCTTGGTCCGTGGACCAAATTTACCTGGAACTGCATTCGGTTTCGCCCAAATATAAGTCTCTATCCAACGCCAACCCATCCGTTGGAGGGCAAGAACCAGTTCATATACGTATGGATGCCTCTGACCTTTAAAGGGGCCATTTTTTGCTACTCGATTCTTGATATTGACGATGAAACTGCCACTTTCTCTTGCGGCGATAAACATTGATTGGGCAAAAGGAAGAAACCATTCCACATAATGATCTGGATGTATCCTACTATATTCCCGCGCATCGGCGTAAGGAGGGCTGGTGAAGAAAAGGTCGATACTTCCTTGAGGAAGGAGTTGCAGCAAGTCTAAGGCATCACCATGTATTATCCCCTCATGAAGAAATTGGGCTAGTGCTTGAGTGTCACCCTTTGTCTGCAATCTAATCTCCGCAAGTGGGGTAACTATATTACTCTAGCAGAAAACCTATAGCACCTGTGGTGGGTGCCTAAAAAAAAGCGGAGCAGACCATAAGCCGGGTTCTGTGCCGGCCTGGCGGCCGGTGGTGATCATTCCTCTGGGATCCCGGTTGCCCGGGACCTCGTGCAACCTACCCGGGAGCTTCGGGCGGGCCACCCTCCAGCGCTCCCCTATTTGGTCTTG
>CAZLRL010000272.1:0-4476 GCA_964561645.1 uncultured Desulfobacterales bacterium | reverse complement strand
CCTCCTCAAACCCCCGAAGTGGAGGACGAGATGGTCCACCCGGTGAACCGCCGCATCTTCAGCAATCTGGGCCTCATGTTTCATGAGCTGCGCAGCCACCTCAGCTCCATCACCACGGGCCTGGAAGTACTGCGAAGCAAAACCGACGGCAGGTTTGAGGCCGACATCGACAAGATCTTTCAGGAAGTCTTTTCCAAAAGTCGCCTGTTGATCGGGACCGCGGACGAATTCCTGGAGAAATTTCAGGGTCGCCGGGCTGCGCCGGAATCCCCGCGCCTGGTGGATCTCCGGGAAGACGTGGTGGGCCCCATCCTGGAGGAGTTCAAGGGCGATTTGCAGAAAAACCACATCGACCTGGATAATCGCCTCTCCTTGCTGCCGCCGACCCAACAGGTGGTCCGGGGCGACCGGGTAACCCTGAAAAGCGTCTTCCGCCACCTCTTGGGCAACGCCATCCACCATGGGGGCTACGGCTGCTCCATTTGCCTGGAAGTCGACGAAGCCCCGTCACATTTCCGCCTCCGGGTCCAAAACAACGGCGACTCCCTGGCCTCCCGACCTCCACGGCAGATGTTCACCGCTGCCGAGGACGGCGGCGGCAACGGCCACGGAGACGGCCTGGGATTCTCCCTGGGCCGGGACGCGATACAGAGCCAGGGCGGCGACATCTTGGTCGAGTCCTGCCAACAGGGCAGCCAATTCACCATGACCCTGCCCCGGGCCTGATTTTATCCGTCCAACAGTCTGCTCTGTCCTGGAGCCCACGGGACGAGGGCCAAGGTGCGATGATGTCTGATTTTGATAAATCGGCTAAGGACCTCCAGGAAGAAGCCACCTTCGAGGGGCGGGTGGAAATCCTGGGCGACTTTCCCCGGGAAAAACTTGAAGACCTGAGCGGCATGAAACGCGTGGTGAAACACAGCGGCCTGTTCCTCAAAACCGACCAGGGCCGCATCGTCATTCATTTAGGGCCCGCCGCCTACTTTTTGCGTCATAATTTTCAAATCAAGGCCGGCGACACCCTGAAAGTAACCGGCTTCCCGGTGGACCAGGGTTCCATGCCCCTGGTGCAAGCCCGGGAGATCTGGACCCAGGACCGGAAGTTGAAGCTGCGTGATAAAAACGGCCAGCCCTTGTGGCCGGCTGCCATGGACCGGCCCAACTGAGGTCGAATTCCCCTGCTTCCCCGGTTTCCGGGGAACCCGGTACAGTAAATCCACGGAGGAAAGGCGTGTGTCAGTCTGAAAAAAACACGGCGCTGGGCAAATATTTCGAGACCAAGTTGGCCGTGATTGAGGTTAAGGACGGAGAAACCCAGGAAGAGGCCTGGCGCCGTTACCTCACCCTCAACCCGGGGTCTGCCAATACTCATATCAAAATTTATCATTATCCGGCTAAAAAACCCCCGGACAAACCGCAGCCCGACTTGAAGCTCCTGCCGGCCCGGGGAACCAGAGAAAAATCACTTGTCTGACCACATGATCAAAAAGGCCCTGGCTGCTGCCAGGTGGACGGTCTAAATCGGCTGCGGCTGACCCGTAGCGGTTATGAATTCCCCTCCGGCCTGTGCCGGGCCCGGGGCCTTGCCGGATCTCTAAGAAAGGGAAAGGCAGAGGTGCAACATACCAGAATTACTGCAAATTTTCAAGTGCGACGTCTGCGGCAATATCGCCGAATTGGTTCATGGCGGCGAAGGCGAGCTGGTCTGCTGCGGCCAGCCCATGAAGGAGTTGGAAGAACATACCATTGACGAAGGCAAAGAAAAACACGTGCCGGTCATCGAAAAAGTGGACGGGGGCTTCAAAGTCAAGATCGGCAGCACCCCCCATCCCATGGAAGAGAAACACTACATCGAATGGGTGGAGATCGTCCACTATCCCGACGTCTACCGGCATTTCTTCAAACCCGGAGATGCACCGGAAGCCACCTTTAAAATAGAGGGCGCGGGCGAGGTCCTGGCCCGGGAATTTTGTAACGTCCACGGTCTCTGGAAAGGCTAAGTCGAATCTTTTACCGGCTCACAAAATTGAATAACTGTACTTCCCGTGCAGGATAGCGTTGGACAGGTTTGTTCAACCTTTATTTTTTTAGAGTTCCGTAATCAAGCGGAAGAAAGGAGATTTTCATGTTTAATCGTCAAAGAGGCAGAATCGCGGTTCTGGTGGGAATCATCATGGCCGCCTTTCTGGTGGCAAACCTGGCCTGGGCCGCACCCGTAATAACCGGAGAGGCTCTGGATAAAATTATTATCGGCCGCACCACCAAGGCCCAGGTAATTTCCATGTTCGGTCCGCCCCAGAAAACCGACACCGTCGTGGATGAAGAAGCAATGTACTACCAGACCATACAACCGGACCCGCTCACCAACAGCGATCTCTGTAACGTCCTCACGGTCACCATAGGAAAAAACGGCAAGGTGCAAAATCTACTCTATAAGAGATATTGCCAATGATAATCGGTGACCGGGACTGATGGAGGTATAAATGTCACACCGTAAATGGCTGATTCTGGGGACGGTATGCGGCGTACTGGTCAGTCTCCTGGCTTTGGGCCATACCCAGGAGTTCAAGTACCCCAAGCATACCTATATGCCCGTGGTCATTGACAAACCTTTCCAGGAAATCAAGGAAAGCGACACGGAAAAAAAGCCCCAGTTCATGGAGCGCCAGAATAA
The DNA here is from genome assembly GCA_964561645.1 of uncultured Desulfobacterales bacterium. Taxonomy (GTDB): domain Bacteria; phylum Desulfobacterota; class Desulfobaccia; order Desulfobaccales; family 0-14-0-80-60-11; genus JBGSLA01. Next base: position 1,802 of record CAZLRL010000272.1, on the reverse strand, counting down.
ATTGCTCAAGGAGCGCTACGACCTGAGCGACCGCCCCGTCCAAGGCCTCATGATGTCCGGCGGCCGCAAGGCGGTCCAGGAAGGGGTGCGGGTCAAGCTGCCCAAGGACATGACCTGGGAGAAGCTGGCCCAGATGTCCCCCGCCGAAATCAAGGCAAAGGGCTTGTTTCCCAAGGGCTTTTTGCCCCTGCCCCACCCCAACCATCCGACGGGCGGGCAGGTTTTCCCCCAAAACCAGATCGATGAAATACAGAAGCTGGAAAAGCGCTCCCTCAAGCGCTTCGACGTGGAATTCGACCTGCCGGACCACCTGACGCCCGAATTCCCGCCGCCCATCTTTCTCACCACCCGGCCTGACCTGGGGGACGTCTCCCAGGGCAAGCTCTTGTCCATCGCCAACTATTACGACCTCATGAAGGGGATTCTCACGCCGGTGCAGATGGAAGGCCTGCGCCTGCTCCTCACCCCCTTTCCCCAGCAGCAGTTCAACCAGACCGAAGACCGCAAGGTGGAAGAACCCAGCCTGGGCGTGTCCTGCCTGGATTGCCACGCCAACGGCCACACTAATGCGGCCTTTCACCTCAATCCGGATACCCGGCCCCAGGCCCTGCGGTTCCGGCTTGACACCGTCAGCCTCCGGGGCATGTTCAACCAGCAGATTCACGGCTCCAAGCGCTCCTTGCGTTCGGTGGAGGACTTCACCGAATTTGAGCAGCGCACCGCCTATTTCGACGGCGATCACGTCATCGCGGCCAAAAAAGGCGTCAATCTGCCCGACCGGGCCAGCCAGGTGGTGATGATGGCCCAGATGCAGAACATCTTTGATTTCCCCCCCGCACCCAAACTGACCGTGATGGGGAAGCTGGACCCGGAAAAGGCCACCGAGGAGGAGCTCAAGGGCGAGGAGATCTTCTTCGGCAAGGGCAAGTGCGGCGTCTGCCATCCGGGACCCTTTTTCCTGGATGACAAAATGCATGACCTGAAGGTGGAGCGCTTCTACAAGCGGGACATGATCAGCGACCAGGTTATTTCCGCCGAAGGGCCCATCAAGACCTTCACCCTTCGGGGCCTCAAGGATTCGCCCCCTTACATGCACGACGGCCGCTGCCTGACCCTCGAGGATACGGTGGAATTCTTCGATATTGTCACACGTCTGAACCTCACCCCGGAAGAAAAACAGGCCCTGGTGGCCTATATGCGTTGCTTGTAAGACACGGTTGGCGGGGGGAGGCGGCCCCCAGGGTCCCTCCCCCTACCCTCCTCTCCCCCGGGCCGCCGGGAGCAGAAGCCCGAGAAGGCTCTCTCTCCAAGACATTTTGGCGGCCACGGGCAGCGACATTCCAACCCTGCGTCTGGGTGGGTCTGGCCCCCCGAAATCCTGGCCATGGCCTGAAATCCGTTTAATGCCCGGACAGGCTGAATATAGCTGAATATAAATGAACCTAAGGTGGCCCGGTTTTTCAACCTGGGGGGGCAAGGCCCGAAACTGACCTTTAAATCCTTAAACGTTAAGTCGCGCAAAAATCCTTTAATTTCCCCCCCTTTCCTAAAGGGGCGTTAGGGGTAATTTGTAAATATATTTAGATGCTTGGTTAATAAATTAACGCAGCCGTTGCGTAGGGTGGGCACTGCCCACCGAAATTCTTTGGACACAAAAGTCTGATTATCTTCCCATTAGTTGCTGTGCTGCCAGGCCGTTTCGGGGTTCACAGAGAGCCGCATGTTCTTGGGCCATTATTATATAAAGGAGGTGCCGATGCTAATCTTTGTAGATCAATCCGGCCTCAAAGACATTCAGGAGC
>CAZLRL010000271.1:0-4480 GCA_964561645.1 uncultured Desulfobacterales bacterium | reverse complement strand
TAGATGAAACGGCAAACAGCGCCGGCTGAAGCCTGCGGCGACAATAAAAAACAACTGCCGTAAGCTAATTAATGAAAAATTCGTAGCTCTTGGCTCACGGCTAATAGCTTAAAGCTTAAGGCTTACAGCCTATAGCCACACCATAAAACCCAAGGCCTCCAAATGAACCAGGAAGTCACAACCCGCACCACCCAAGCCCCCGCCCCCTGCTTCTTCCGGGACATCCTGGGCCAGGAGCGGGTGTTGGGGTATCTCAAAGCCGCGCTGAGTCGGGGCCGGTTGGCCCACGCTTACTTGTTTCTCGGGCCTGAGGGAGTGGGCAAAGAATCCGTAGCCCGGGCCCTGGCCGCGGCCCTGAATTGCGCTGAGCCCCAAGAAGACGGCGACGCCTGCGGGTCGTGCCCTTCCTGCAAACGCCTGGCCGCGGGGACCAATCCGGACTTCCTGGTGATCAGACCTACCTCCAGGGATCGGCCACCCAAGGTTAAAATCGACCAGATTCGGGAGCTTCGCCGCGTCACCGCCTACCCTCCCGTGGCCGGCGGTTGGCGGGTGGCCCTCATCAAGCCCGGTGACCAGATGAGAGATGAGGCGGTCAATGCCCTGCTCAAAACCCTGGAGGAACCGCCCGCCCAGCATCTCCTCATCCTCACCGCCGGGGTGGAAGCGGACCTGTTCCCCACCATAGTCTCCCGCTGCCAGAAGCTGGCCTTTACCCCCCTGCCCTATCCGGTGATTGCCGAAGAGTTGCAGCGCCGCGGCCGCAGCCCTTCCCAGGCGAATCTTCTGGCGGCCCTGAGCGGCGGCTCCCTGGGACGGGCCCTGGCCCTGGAACCCGAGGAATTTTTCCGCCAGCGCCAGGAGATGCTCACCGACCTGGAAACCCTCTCCCGGGGCCAGGCCAGCACCGCCCTGGACTGGGCCCAGGGCCTGGCCAAAGCCACCGCTGACACCAACTCCTTTCTGGTCTTGACCCAGCTCTGGTACCGGGATCTGCTGCTGTTGTCCTACGGGGCTCCGGAGCGGCTTTTGGCCCACCAGGACCGGTTGCCGGAACTTAAGGCCGAGGCGGCCTCGAAGCAACGGGAGGCCTGGCTGACCAAATTGGCCGCCCTGAGCGAGGCCCAGCGCCATCTCCGGGCCAACCTTAATCAGGAACTGACCCTGGACCTCCTGGGTTTTCGCCTCAAGGCATAAAGAGAGTTTTATGAATCTGTTGAAAATTCGCCTTACCGCTGACACCAAATGCTGTTCCGTGCTCACCGATGATCCGGAATACCAGGTGGGGGACCGCCTGGTGGTGCGCTCCAACGACACCCTGGCCCTGGGCACCGTGGTCCGCCTGTTCCCCCAGATTGACTCCGAACTGGTGGCCGGCAAGCTGTCCAGCACCATCGAACGTCGGGTCACCCTCGAAGATCTGTCCCAGGAGGAGAAAAACCGACTCCTGGAGCAGCGGGCCCTGGAATTTTGTCAGAAGCGCATCGAGATGCGGCAGCTGCCCATCCACCTGGTGCGGGTGGAATGCCTGTTCGACACCACCAAAATCATTTTTTATTTCACCGCGCCCGGTCGGGTGGATTTCCGGGAGCTGGTCAAGGACCTGGTGCAGGAATTCCGCACCCGCATCGAACTCCGCCAGATCGGCGTGCGCCACCGGGCCAAGATGGTGGGCGGCCTGGGCATTTGCGGCCAGGAGTTGTGCTGCGCCTCCTTTCTCAAGGACTTCGAGCCCGTCAGCGTCCGCATGGCCAAAGAGCAGCAGCTCAGCCTCAATCCCAGCAAGATCAGCGGGGTGTGCGGCCGCCTGATGTGCTGTCTCACTTATGAGCACCCCATCTACCAGGAACTGCGCAAGCACCTTCCCCGGTTGGGCAAAAGAATCAAGCTGCCCGAAGGGGAAGGCAAGATCATACGCTACAACCTTATTCGGCAAACGGTCACCCTCGAGATGACCGAAGGCCAGGAGGTGGAACTGTCCCTGTCGCAACTGCCCCCCTCGCCGCCTCCCAAAGAAACCGAGGAGACCGACCCCGAAGGTTAGGTGCACCCATGGAAGACGACCTGGATAAGGCCCTGGAGTCCCTGCAGTTTCAGATAAAAAAGGAAATAATCGACAACTACTTTGCCGAGCGGGTTTACCTGGATGAGGACAGCCAGGCCCTGGAGGACGAGGTGGCGGATTACCGGCAGCATTTTGCCGCTCTATCCCGCCTGTTTTTGGCCTTTTATGCCGCGCTGGGCCGGGAGGCCGCGGCGGATCGCGTCATGCAGGTCCTATCCTTACCGCATAAACCTTTTTATGAAGATTACCAGAAACTTACACAACAGGCGCGGGAGGAGCTGCTCAAGAAGTACCGCCGCCGGGGCTTCACCGCCCGGGGACGCTATCTGCACCTGGTTCTGGATCTGTATAAGGAACTGGAGGAAAGATGCCGCAGCCTCAAAGAGCAGTATGACAAAATTTTGATCCACCTGCGCCTCCACAACGAAGACGTGCAGAAGTTCAACCAATCTTTTGATTTCGGGCTCATCGCCGCCCAGATCGAGGCCATGGAGGGCGGCGGCGCGCCCATCTGCGGGGGTATTCAGTGTGAGGAGCGGGAGGAGCTTTCCACCCGCATGCGCTTCAAGGTCAAAAAGCTCACGGCGGAGGAATTGCCTCCCCCGCCGGAGCTGCCGCCGCTGGACAAAGTCAAAGCGCGGCTCAAGTCGATCCTCGGAGATTTTGCCCCCTGACCGCTTGATGCCGCATCATGGGCACATCATGAGACAGCCATGAAAAAAATCCTTAGTCTTTTCCTGCTGGGTCTGGTCAGCCTGGCTCTATTCGGCTGCGCCTCGGCCCGGACCTATCGCGTCCAGGTAAACGGCTACACCGAACGATATGCCGCGGCTCCCTTCTCCCCCGGCGCCAAGTTTTTTGTCAAGGAAAACCCGGAGGCCGACAATCCCCTGTTGGAAAAAGAGGTCAAGGCCAAACTCGAGCGGCTCTTGCGACAGCACGGCTACCTTCTCGTACCCTATGAACAGGCCCAGTACGTGCTGCTGTTCGCCTATGGCATGGGGGCTCCCGAGACGGTGGCGGTGGCGGTGCCTGACTGGAGCGTCGGGGTGGGGTTTGGCACCGGTTATTGGGGCCCTGGGGCAGGGTATGGCTTCTACGGGCCCGGCTGGGGCTGGGGGCCTTATTATACGGAAACCCAGGCCATTTACAACCGCTGGCTGCGCTTGACGGTGGTGGAAGGCCAAGCCTATGGCGCCGCGGGCAAAGCCGCTACCCCGGTGTGGGTGGGAGAGGCCCGCAGCAGCGGCACTTCCACTGACCTGCGGGAGGTCCTCAACGCCCTGCTGGTGGCGGCCTTCGAGCAGTTCGGCCGCAATACCAGAAAAGCCGTGCCCATCCCGATCAAGTCCAATGACCCCCGGTTCGGGGAACTGGAAACGGTACAGTAAGGGAGCACTGAAAACAGTTATGGCCACGCCGAATTCCCACCTGCCGATGAATGCCTGGACTACCAAAATTTCCACCTTCTGGCGGCAAGATCTCTGGCAGGAGGGAGCGGGAGGCGCAAAGGAATTTTTCCTGAAAAGCCTGCGCATTTTTATTCTCTCGGTCCGGGGCCTGATCAAGAACCGCTCCCTGATCCGGGCCTCAGCCCTGGCTTATCTCACCGGGCTGGCCATCATTCCTCTTTCGGCTCTTCTCTTTGCCATCCTGAAAAGTTTGGGGATTCAGCGCCTGCTGGCTGCACCCCTGCTGGCCCACCTGACACCGGGCTCCCAGGACTTTGCCACGCAGATCCTCCATTATATTGAAACCACTCAGGTGGCTTCTCTGGGGGTCTTTGGCATCGTGATTCTTCTGGCTGATCTGATCCTTTTAATGACCAACGTCGAATGGGCCTTCAACGATATCTGGCAGGTAGGCCGCACCCGGCCCTGGCGCCGCAAGCTCAGCGATTATCTGAGCATTTTTCTGATTTTCCCCCTGCTCATCGCGGTGGCCATCTCCATCACCACCAATTTCCTGAGCCACCCGTATATCATGCCTATACTGGCCAAAATCCTGCCGGAAGCCCTCCTGACCTCCACCTCGGGACTGTTCTCCCTGGGCCTGTTTTGGCTGGCCTTTACCTTCATTTATCTGGTCATGCCCAACACCCGGGTGCACTTTATTTCCGCGCTCATCGGCGGTCTGGTGGGGGCCTGTTTTTGGGAGCTGGCCCAGATGGTGCTGGCCTGGCTTCACGCCCAAGCCTCGTATTACAACGCCATCTATGGCGTGGTCTATCACCTGCTTTTCTTCACCCTGTGGCTGTACTGGAGCTGGCTCATCGTTCTGTTCGGCAACGAAGTGGCTTACGCGCACCAGAACCTGAAACGGCTCAGTGTGCAAAGGCGGCGACCGGGCCTGGTGAGCGAGCCCATAGACGAATATGTGGCCCTGGCGGCCCTGGTGGCCATATCGGACCGCTTC
>CAZLRL010000270.1:0-4491 GCA_964561645.1 uncultured Desulfobacterales bacterium | reverse complement strand
CAGGAGCCACCGCCCGTACATACTCCTCGCCTCTGGCGAGGCCTGCAGGCTCTTGAATTTTTCGGCCAAACCCGCGGCCGCGTTCTGGCTCCCTTCCCGGAGCCGGCCCCAACTCCGGGAGAGGGACTCCACCACCCCGGAAGCCGGCAGCGGTCCTTCCGAAGCCCAGCCGAACCACTTGCGCGGCGCGGTGCTCCACGATTCCCGGCGCTGCTCCAGGACCGCCAGAAAGACCCCCGCGTCTTCGAACCGGTCCCGGGGGTCCGGGGCCAGGCACTCCAGGAGGATGTTTTGTAACGGCAGGGGAATCTCCTCCAGGTCCACCGGGATGCTCTCCAGCCGGTAGGGAAAGGGCTCGTCAAAGGTGAGGGCATAAGGCAGACTCCCCGCGGCGAGGCGAAAGCCCAGCACCCCCAGGGAAAAAACATTGGCCGCCGGGGTCAGCTCCTCCCCCTGAATGACTTCGGGTGCGGTATAGGCCTTCAGTTCGAGATGGGTTACCTGCCTGTCCTCCCCTGCCAGCGGGCGGCGGCAGGCGAAATTGGCCAGCTTGGCGGAATGGTCATCCAGAATTACATTCTCCGGGTCCAGGGATTGATGGACTTCTTCTTTCAGGTGGGCAAAGGCCAGCGCCTGGGCCACCTGTTCCAGCAGGCCCAGGGCGTAGGGCAGGCGAAAGCGCTTCAGACGGTTCAGGTGGGCCAGCAGGCTTTCCCCCTCAAACGGCTCCTGGATGAGAAAGATCCCCTCGTCCCCTTCTTCAAAATGGAACGCCTGCAGGATGTGGGAATGACGGAGCTTGAAGGCCAGAGCGCCCTCCCGGCGCAAGGCCTCCTGGGCCGCCTCGAAGTGGGGCGACTCCCGGGGCACAAATTTCAGGCCCACATCCACTCCCAGGGAGCGGTCTTGGGCCAGCCATACCCAGCCGCACGGCTCTTCCCGCAGTTGGCGCAGCACCACGTAACGCCTCGCCACCACGTCGCCGGCTTTGAGGACATCGGGACCCTTCGGATCCATAAGCTCCCCCTCCCCTATCAGGCTGTTGAAAAATGACCTTTATTGTCATCCTGAACGAAGTGCAGGATCTAGAAGTTATTGAAAAGACAAAGACTATATTCTTCGCTTCACTCAGAATGACAAGTTAAGCGAATCAGGGAGTTTTTCAACAGCCTGCTATAAAAAATCTTTGGGCGCCAAGCTTGCTTCACCATAGCACAAAATCGCGCCCCGAGGAAGTTTTGCCGGAGCCGCGGCGCCCCTGCTGACCCAAATTGCCTTAACATCCGCAAATCATTTTGGTAAGGTGGAAAAATATTTTTCTTAAATGCATCAACACCCTAAACTTCCAAACAATTACCCGAAAAGGCCGTCCCTGGACCTTCGGCAAAATTAACCCATTCTTTTTCCTGAACCATGGCTTGAGCCCGACTAGTGATTAACTTGAAAACAAACGCGACATGACGCTGGCCAATCTCATCACCCTGGCCCGCCTGCCCCTGCTGGTGGTGGTGCTGGGCATCTTGCTCTACACCGTCTCCTGGGGCTGGCAACTGCTGGGACTGGGCCTGCTGGGCCTCCTTTACCTGATGGACTGGATTGACGGCCTGGTGGCCCGGGCCCGCCGGGAAACCAGCGATCTGGGCGCAGTCCTGGACATCGCCCTGGACCGCACCGTGGAAAATGTCCTGTGGATCGCCTTTCTGACCCTGGGCCTGGTTTCCTTCTGGGTCCCGGTCATTTTCCTGGTGCGCTCCTTTGTGGTGGACGGCATCCGCGGGGTGGCCTTTGCCCGGGGCAAAGCCGGCTTCACCATGATGCACACCCCCTGGGGCCGCTTTCTGGTGGCCTCCCGGTTCATGCGGGCCTTCTACGGGCTGGCCAAAGGCGTGACTTTCGGGGTTCTCTGGCTCACTCATGCCCTGGCTTTGCAGGACCCCGGCTACCTGGCCGCGCTGGAACCCTGGTATCAATCTCTGGTCTGGCTCACCGTGGCCCTCTGCGTGGTGCGGGGCCTGCCGGTCCTGCTGGACGGGCGCCTCTACTTCGGCCCCGGCTACCGGCAGGCCGATACCGGTTCGTGAGGTCTGTTGCTATGGGAGCGGAAGTGGCCATTTTTGACGTGGACGGCACCCTGGTGCGGGGGGGCACCGAGGTCCTGTTTTTCTACTACCTCATGCGCCGCAAAAAGCTCAAACCCAAGCGGGCCTTCGGCTTCATGATGCGCCTGGCCGCGGCCCCCCACAATCGCTTCCGCGACAAAACCTATCTGGCCGGCATGACCGTGGAGGAGCTCCAGGACCTGGGCCGCCGCTGCTTCCAGGAGCTCATCCGGCATCGGCTGGGCTCCCGGGGCGTGGCCTGCGTCCAGGAACACCAGGCCCAGGGACGCCAAATTATCCTCTTGACCGGCTCTCTGGCCGATCTGGTGCTGCCCCTCAAAGAACACCTGGCCGCGGATTGGCTCATCGCCACGGAACTGGCCCAGCGCGACCGCCTGGTGACCGGCCAAATCGTGGGCTTGCATCCCCGGGGGGAAAACAAGCGCCTCCTCGTCGAAGAGTTGGCCCGGCGCCACGGCTTCGACCTGGCGGGCTCCTTTGCCTACGGCGACCATGAACAGGATGTCCCCCTGCTGGACTGCGTCGGCCAACCGGTGGCGGTCAACCCCACCCGCAACCTGGAGTGGGTGGCCCAAGCCCGCCGCTGGCCCATCCGGTATTTCTGATCACAAATCCAGACCCTATCGAACTTCGAACGTGAGCCCGTGGGAATAAAAAATTGTCATTCTGAGAGAGCGCAGCGACCGAAGAATCTAGATCCTTCGCTACGCTCAGGATGACAGATTATTTTCACAGGAGTCTCAACTTTGAACTTATCGACAATGTAGGGCGGGAAAGCGAAGCGCATCCCGCCTTTCACATCTTTGAAGATTAAACTTTGAACTTTCCGTTGAGATTGACATAAAGACACTTTTCAAGTAGTTAGAACATATTGGGGGCGCCATGGATCCAGCTCAACTCAAGCAGTTGAAACAAAAGGTGGAAGAGGAACTCCGCCAGCGGGAGCTGGCCCTGCTGGAATACTGGCTCAACGAACTCAAGGCCCTGGAAGCCAAGCGGCACCGGGACCTGGCCAGCCTGCAAAACGACCTGAGAGCCCTGGCGGACCGGATGACCACCCGGTGGCGCCGCCTTAAAGGAGGCTTGTCCTGAGGCATGTACGAACTCAAAATCATCACTGACTTTTCCGCGGCCCACCGCCTGGAAAATTTTTACGGCAAGTGCGAATCCCTCCACGGCCATAACTGGAAGGTGGAGGTTTTTTTATTGGGCGACCGGCTGGACGAAGCCGGTCTGGTCCGGGATTTCGGGGCGGTCAAGGCCAAAACCCGGGAAGTGCTGGCCGAGCTCGATCACAAGTATTTGAATGACCTGCCGGTTTTCCAGCAGCAAAATCCCTCCTCCGAAAACCTGGCCCGCTATCTGTTCGAACGTCTGGGCGCGGCCATCAACGACGGGGGAGTGCGGGTCAGCCGGGTGAGCGTCTGGGAGTCCGACACCTCCTGCGCCTCGTATTTCGAATCCTGATGCACCCATGGGACGGGCAGGCGCTGGGCTTGTGGCCCTCATGCTGTTCTGGTGCCTGGGCGCCTGGGGCACGGTGGGCCCCAGCACCCCGCCGGACGAGAGCTGGCTGAGAATCCAACAACCGCGGCCCGAAAAACCCCCGGTCCGGTTCAGCCATCGGCGCCACCCCAAGCCCGGCATCCCCTGCGAAGCCTGCCACCACGATTACCAGGAAGGCCGCAACCTCTGGCGGGAGGGCCAGCCGGTGGAAAAGTGCCAGGACTGCCACGGCCTCACCCCGAGGGCGGGCCTCCTGGACGCCAGGGATGCCTTTCACCGCCAATGCAAGGGCTGCCACCTGTCGAAAAGGAAAGTCCGCCAACCCGCGGGTCCCATCAAGTGCGAGGGGTGCCACCGTCCCCAAAACCGGGGGGGAGGATGATAGCCACGGTCACCGCGTTGACCGACTGTCGTCTATTGGAGGTTCTCCGGGAGGATTTCCTGCACTTTATCCGGGAGAACAGCGACACCGGCTGTAAGATTTTGCTGCGCCTGGCCCGGCTGCTGTCTAATTTTCTGCGCAAAACCGACCAGGACGTAGTCAAGCTCACCACCGCGCTGGCCATCGCCCTGGGGGGCTGATGAACCCGCAGGATGGGCATGCCCACATAACCATAATTCTCCAGGCCAAGGAAATCTTCTTTATATCCAAAATTGACCAGCGCAAAAGGTAGGGCTTTGGGAGCACAGGCGTCCCGCCTGTGAAGACGCAGGCTGAAGCCTGCGGCTACATTTCCTTTAAATATGGAGGCTGAGTGAAACCCCGCCTTCCTGTTACCAAAAGCTTTAGGGGCAATACTGTTCACTTAAACGCTACTGTAGGGGCAGGGTCCCCCTGCCCTTGGGCTGGAACTACTCATGCCTT
>CAZLRL010000269.1:0-4537 GCA_964561645.1 uncultured Desulfobacterales bacterium | reverse complement strand
GATGCCGGCGTGGTCGGTGCCCGGCATCCACAGGGCGTCATAGCCCTGCATGCGCTTGCAGCGGATGAGGATGTCCTGGAGGGTGTTGTTCAGCGCGTGCCCCATGTGCAAAGACCCGGTGATATTGGGAGGGGGAATGACGATACAGTAAGGCGGCTTGCGGCCATCCGCCTGAGCGCGGAAAAGGCCCTCAGCTTCCCAATGTTTGTACCACTTGGTCTCGATGCGGTGGGGATCGTAAACTTTGTCCAAAAGTTCGGCCATGGTGAACCTTGTTATATTATTAACCGGGCCGGGACTAAAATTGCTTGCCGCCCGATAAGAGTATGCCCGTTTTTAAAACGACGTGCGGGAAAGCCAGCAGTTATTGTAGCAAAATCGCCGGAAAGTGTCCCGTAAGCCCGATTATTAAATGACAAACCCCTGAAAAGTATTAGGTAAAATCCTTAGCTGCCCAATAAGTACTTCGGGGCCATCACGGCATAACCTTGACCCGATGACCCCGGCTTGAAAATATTTCAGTTGCTGACTGAGAAAGGCTATCCTTTATTTTTCCAACTGCACCGACACCGGTGTGCTTTTGATAATAGTATCATATACCGGTGAGTATGTTTGGGCCAATTTGACCAGCTCTTCCTTCTGGACCTCGGAAATATCGGCTTCGATGGCAAGATATACCCGGATAGCCTGATAGCCCACCGGAACTTCCTCGGATAACCCGAGAGGCCCCTGCAGGTCAATGTCTCCCTCATAACGGGAGGATATTTTTTCCAGGGTAATATCCTTGAGTGCGGCTTGGGTCACCAGGCTGGTGGTCAGGCACCCGGCCAGGGCCACCAGGAGATATTCCACCGGGTTGGCCCCTTTGTTTTCCCCGCACAGGACCGGAGGTTCATCCAGATCAAAAACCATGGGCTCCCGGGTGTCGTCCTCCTTGAGAGCCCCGTAAAAATCCTTGACCATGGCCCGATTATGGGTGCCGTTTATCCAGGTGCTCTGGGTCCGGAATTTAAATTGGGCCAACGCCGGGTTTTCCTTGACGAGGTCTATGGTCTGCAATAACTGATCGGCATTGATTCCGTTAATTATTTTAAACCGATCCATGCCACGTTTCCTTTCTCACCAGCCTCGAGGTCTATTGATTTTACCTGTTTGCTGAGAGGGGTTTCAATCGGATTCGGTGAGGCGTTTTTTCAACCGGGCCAGTTCCCGGTCGATGGCCTCAGCCGCCATCTGGGGGAAAGCCTGCCGGGCTAACTCTTCCACCTTTTCCTGGATTACTTGCCGCACCAATTCCTTGAGTTCCTCGTCACTCAGGCGCTCAGCCAGTTTCAGGCCATGGCCCGGCGCGACCTGCGGCGGGTGCGGGGGCGCCGCGGGTGACGGCGGGGGCGTAGCGGGAGCGGCGTCCAGATCTTCAGGGAGGTCGGGGAGGGACGCCAGGAAATCATCCAGGGATTCCTCTCGAGGAGCCGCGGAGGGAGAGTCCTGCTGTGCTTCGGAAGGCTCGACCGGGGATCGCCGGGATTCCGGCTCATGACCACCGGAGCTCAGATCCAATACCACCTCGGCGGGACCATCTTCCGGCGCGGCGGCAGGATCTTTTTCCACCGCTTCGGTGAGCTCGATGGCTTCGGTGGGAGCAGTTTCCACCACCTCGGTGAGCTCGATGATGTCGTCTTCACCGCCGGGTGGAGGGGAAGATGTCTGGGTCCGTTCTGAAGGACTCATGTTTGCAAAGGCAGCCTTACCGTTAGGGATCACCGGCAGCCGACCGAACCGGCCCGGCTTTTCCAGGCAGGCACGGCAGCTGGGCGGTAGACTAACTACCTAATTTCAATTGACAACTAACATAGCCCGGTGGGGTTGTCAAGGAAATTGGGGGAGCCCGGGCGTCTGGCTTTCCTCAAGGAGCAGAACCTCAGGTTCAAGGGAGATTATCCTCCTTGTCTCGACTGAGGGAAGATGATATGGTTTCTCGGACTTCAACGACGTTCACGCATCCACGATGTTCCTGCAACAGCTTATTAACGGCCTGACCACCGGCAGCGCTTACGCCCTCATTGCCCTGGGCTACACCATGATTTACGGCATTCTGGGGCTCATCAATTTTGCCCAGGGGGAGATCTACATGTGCGGGGCCTTTGTGACGGTGCTGCTGTTGGCCACCGGCCAGGTGCCCTTCCTGGTGGCGGTGATCGCCGGCTTGACAGCCGCCGCGGTCCTGGGCCTGATCCTGGAGCGGGTGGCTTTCCGGCCCCTCAGGGGCGCTCACCCCCTGGTGCCCCTGATCAGCGCCATCGGGGCCTCCATCTTTCTCCAGAGCCTGGCTCTGCTGCTTTTCGGCCCCAACAACCGTCCTTTCCCGGTGGCCTTTGACTTCACCCCCCTCGATGTGGCCGGCCTGCCGTTAAACTCTCTGGAGGCCGCCATTCTCATCGCGGCCCTGGGCTTCATGGGGTTGTTGGTGCTGTTTATGCGCTACACCCGCTACGGCAAGGCTATCATGGCCTGCGCCCTGGACCGGGATACGGCCCGCCTCATGGGGATCAACGTCGACCGCATGGTGTCCCTCACCTTTATTGTGGGCTCGGTCTTGAGCGGCGCCGCGGGCATTATGATGGCCATTTATTACAATGCCACCTATCCCCGCATGGGGCTGCTTCCCGGCCTTAAAGCCTTCAGTGCCGCCATTCTCGGCGGCGTGGGCAACATCCCCGGGGCCATCTTAGGCGGACTTCTTTTGGGAGTGGCGGAAAGTATGGGCGCAGCCTACATCTCCTCGGGCTACAAGGACGCCATCGCCTTTGTTATCCTCATCGTGGTGCTCCTGATTCGGCCCCAGGGAATTTTGCGGGGCAAGGGACACTGATATGGCCGCCTACATCCTGCACCTGGCCATTTTAGCCGGCATTTACGTCATCCTGGCTCTGAGCCTGAACCTCATCATCGGTTATGCCGGCCAGGTGTCTCTGGGGCACGCGGCGTTTTACGGCATCGGGGCCTATGCTTCCACCCTGACCGCGTTGAATTGGAATTTTCCCTACCTGCTGGCGGCGCTGGCGGCCATGCTCTTCACCGGCCTCTGCGGCTTGGCTCTGGGGCTTCCCACCTTGCGCCTCAAAGAAGATTACCTGGCCATTGTCACCCTGGGTTTTGGGGTCATCATAGACCTGGTTATGCGCAACCTGGAGATCACCGGCGGCCCCGACGGCATCGTGGGCATCCCTTCACCGGTGATTTTGGGGCTCAGTTTCCGTCCCCCCCAGTTGTATTTCCTGCTGGTATGCCTGGGGGTGGTCTTCACGCTGGTGTTCACCTATCTCCTGGTCAACTCCTATCATGGGCGGGCCCTGAGGGCCATCCGGGATCATGAGACCACGGCCCAGGTGATGGGCATCAATTCTCCCGCCTACAAAGTGGCCATCTTCGCGCTGGCCGCGGCCCTGGCCGGGTTGGCCGGGTCCTTGTTCGCCCACTACATCAAGCACATCAATTACGAATCTTTCGGCTTGCATACCTCCATTTTGATTCTGTGCATGGTGGTGCTGGGAGGTATGGGTTCCATCCCGGGTTCGGTGCTGGGGGCCATAATTCTGACCGCGCTGCCCGAAACCCTGCGCCAGTTTCAGTCCTACCAGGACCTGATTTACGGCGGGCTGCTGGTGGCCCTGCTGGTCTGGCGGCCTCAGGGGCTTTTAGGCGGGGGCAAGGTAAGTTGGAAATTTGTAACCAAGAAAGAGTGAGGGGTAAAGGGTTTTCTGTTTTCTGTTTTCGGTTTTCTGTATAAAAACCTGTCTAAGTTACGGTTAATTAGATTGAAGATCACAAGTATCAATGTTTCATGATTATATTGAAAAAATCTTTTTCCTACTCTAAAAGGTAATAAAATGTAGCCGCAAGCTTTAGCTTGCGAAAATAATTATAAAAGAAAGCGCAGGCTAAAGCCTGCGGCTACGGAATAAAAGGAAATGTATTATGTTTCTTTTGAAACGTGACACTATTTTAAAATTCCAGATTTAGGAAAAAGGTCATCCTATCATAGCAAGTTATATTATTTCTCATGAGATAAAGGTTTCTTGCAACAGAAAACAAAGAACAGAAAACAGAAAACTCATCAAATGCTGACCCTGAAAAGTGTGCAAGCCGGATATGGCCGCCTTCTGGTGCTCAAGGGCATCTCCCTGCACGTGCGCCAGGGGGAGGTGGTCACCCTCATCGGGGGCAACGGGGCCGGCAAGAGCACCACCCTGGGGGCTGTATCCGGACTTTTAAAGGTCTGGCGGGGGCAGGTGGAGTTTGACCGCCAGGATTTGACCAAAGTACCGCCGGAGCAGGTTGTGGGCCTGGGACTGTCCCTGGTGCCGGAGGGGCGGCGGGTGTTTGCTTCTCTGTCCGTGAGGTCCAACCTGGAACTGGGGGCTTTTCACCGCCAGGACACCCGGCAGGTGCGCCGGGACCTGGAGGACCTGGAAGCCCGCTTTCCCATTTTGAAGGAGCGGGCCCACCAGCCCGCCGGCACGCTGAGCGGCGGCGA
>CAZLRL010000268.1:0-4596 GCA_964561645.1 uncultured Desulfobacterales bacterium | reverse complement strand
AAAACTTGAAACTCGCCTGGCGGGCTATCTTCACGTACCACCCGAAAAAATTGACATCCACCCCTGACTAAGTTATTTTATTCACATATTGATATGCTGGCCCGGGAATATAAAAGCATCTTGAAGGAACTGGAAGCGGACGTGGCGGCCATCAACCAGGCGCTGGTGGCCAATCTGCAGACGCATGTGCCCTTCATCGCCGAGGTGGGGCGCCATATCCTGTTGAGCGGCGGCAAACGGGTGCGGCCTTTGCTGTTTGTCCTTTCCGCCCGCCTTTGCGGCTGCCAGGGCAACCATCTGGCCGATTTTTCCACCATTTTCGAATACCTGCACGCCGCCACCCTGCTCCACGACGACGTGGTGGACACCGCCACGGTCCGCCGGGGCATTTCCACGGCCAACACCATCTGGGGCAATCAGGCGGTTATCCTAGTGGGTGATTTTCTCCTGGCCAAATCCCTGTCCCTGGCCGTGGACACCGACAAACTCAAGGTCCTCAAAGTGCTGGCCCACACCACCACCCTCATGGCCGAGGGAGAAATCCTGCAGTTGCTCCACGCCAACAACCTGGACCTCACCGAGGAGCAGTATTTCGAGGTCACCATCCGTAAAACCGCGGCCCTCATGAGCGCGGCCTGCCAGATCGGGGCGCTTCTGGGCGGGGTGTCCGAGTCCCAGGAGGAGTCCTTGACCCTATTCGGCCTGAACCTGGGCATTTCTTTTCAGGTGGTGGACGATATCCTGGATTTTACCGGGGATGAACGGGAACTCGGCAAGCCCGTGATCAACGATTTAAAAGAGGGGCGCATCACCCTGCCTATCATTCATGCCCTGGCCCAGGCCAGCGAGGCGGACCACCGCCGCCTCAAGGACCTGGCCCGGGAAGTAAAGCCGGAGATGGCCCCGGAGATTCTGGCCCTGCTGGCAAAATATGGTTCCCTGGATTATGCCCGGACCCAGGCCCGCCACTACACTTTAAAGGCGCAGGAGAATCTGAAGCCTTTTCCTGAATCCATGGAAAAGAGCTTCTTCTGGGCCATCACCGAAGAACTCCTGCAACGGACCCACTAATACTGTTTTCGGTTTTCGGTTTTCTGTAAAAAAAATAAAATTATCAGTTAGTTAAATTTCAAGTTGGTTTTCAATTGAAAGCCGAATTGGTATAAGCTCGTCAGTTACCTCCCCTTTATCGCCGGCGACTTGGCTCCCCCCAAAATAAAAGTTTGATGTGGGCAGACCCGCGTGTCCGCCCCAGCGGGCGCATACATGGCGCCCCTTTGATTTCGAGTTTCGAGTTTTGAGTTTTGAGATGGGTCGACGCACGGATGATAGGGTTTTGTTTTCCCAAGGTTTTGGGAATACTTCGCCGAAGGCGGGATGCACTTCGCTTTCCCGCCCTACACAACGCCCTACACAAAGGGAAAATTTTGGTGGGGCGGGCCTCCGGGCCCGCCAAGACGATGGGCGGCCAGGGACGGCCGCCCCACCAGAATATGGCCGCCTGGAAATTTTCCAAAAAGCCGCTCATAGGGTTGCGCCGCTCTCAAAATCATGAAAGGCCGGTGGCACAGGTGTCCTCACCTGTGCATCCTTAAACTTTTTGGACTGAGTAGCGCTGGTGCGCAAGGCGCACCCTACATGATTTTTAGACATTGAACTCTGGACTTCGAATTGCTCAGACCGATAGCGTCAGGTCGTCCTCGGCACGGATAATTTCGCCGGAGAACTCTTGGGCGGCGCGGGCCACCACGTCCACTTCGTCGCAGGGCGGGTAAAAATGGGTGAGCAGGAGGCGGGGCACCCCGGCCCGGGCCGCCAGGCCTCCTGCCTCCTCGGGCGTCAGGTGCCCCGACACTTTGTGGGGCATGGCGCATTCGAGAATCAGGAGGTCCGCACCCTGGGCCAATTGGACCAGAGAATCGCTGACGTCGGTATCCCCGGAATACACCAGGGACCGCCCCTCGGCTTCCACCCGGTAGGCCAGGCTGCCGTCGATGTGGTTCACCGGGGCGGTCTTGAGGGTCAGTCCCTCCCAGTCGAACCGGTCCGGACCCTCCGGGTTCAGCTCCTGAAGCTGAAGCAAGCCCTCCGGGGCTTCCACCCACTGGCCGAACGCGCCTTTGAGGCGTTGATGAAAATCCGCACAGCCCCGGGCCGCGAGCAGCCAGAAGGGCTCGGTGCGGGTATAGCCCAGGGAATAATGGCTGGCGAACAGGAAGGGCACCAGGTCCCCGATGTGATCGGGGTGGAGGTGGGTGAGGGCGATGAGGTCAACCTGGGAGAAATTCAGGTCATGGCGCAACAGGGCCCGGCAGGCGCCGCTGCCCAGGTCCAGCAGAATCAGCCGGCCTGCAGCCCGAACAGCATAGGCCGACGATCCCCGCCGTAAATAAGGCACCCCGGTGCCGGATCCCAGGACAATGAGTTCCATGTCTAGAAATTAACGCTTGCTTCTTAAATAAGTGACCAGTGACCAGTGAAAGAGAAAGAGAAAGGGTACCACTACTGATTACTGACAACTGATTACTGGTTACTGGTTACTGGTTACTGGTTACTGACTCAAGCCCCGTCCACCATGGACATCTCGGTGACGTAGAACCAATCCGCGGGGTCGGACAGGTAATTATGCATGTCCAGGAGCATGAGGTAGTGGCCCCGCTCCTCGTGGGCCAGGCTCATGAAAAACTTCCGGGCCAGGGGGATGGGGGTCTCCTTGGCCAGCTTGGTATAGTAATCGATGGAGCACTGTTCCATCTTGAGGCCGGTTACCAGAGGTTCCAGCTCTTTCTTGTCGGCCACCCCCATTTCGGCTTGATTCATGGCCATGACGCAGGCATAGGGTTCGACATGGGGCGGCTTGAACTCGGCCAGTTCTGCCGTCCAGTTGGGATCTTTTTGCAGGCTTTCGTAAATCTCTTTAAATTTTTTAATATGATACACTTCCGATTCGGCCAGGTACTCCAGAATCTGGCTGACGCCTTCATTCTTGACACTTTTGGCGGCTTCCAGGTAAAACTGGCGGCCGTCCACCTCCATCTGGAGGGCCTCTTTCAGGGCCTTGAGCATATATTCCTGGACCTTGGGCATGATTCATCCTCTCTGTGCAAGTTTTCGGATAATGTTCTGCCGGCGAAAGCTATTTTTCGACCATAACATTTATTTGTAATAAGCGTAATTCTCCCCTTGCCCTCTGTCAAATCTCTTGCCAAATTTTCCGGGCCATTGTCAGGTCCGTCCAGGCATGGTAAAAATTCTCTGTGGCCCTGACCCTGGATTATCTGAAATCCTGCTTGTCCTTCGAGGACTACGACCCGGCTCCGCCCGAGGGGCATTTGCCGGCCGCGGTTCTGACCCCGGTCTTCGAGGTGGAAGGCGAGGTAAGCCTGCTGTTCACCCAGCGCACCATGTTCCTCAAGGACCACCGGGGCCAAATATCCTTTCCCGGCGGGGTTCGGGACCCCGGCGACCCCGATCTTTTGACCACGGCCCTCAGGGAGACCCAGGAAGAAATCGGGCTCCAACCCGAGGTGGTGGAAATCCTCGGGAACCTGCAGCCTGTGACCACGGTCACGGGCTACTGGATCAACCCCTTCGTGGCCCTGATCCCCTACCCTTACGACTTTCGCCTCAACCATCACGAGGTCATGCACCTGCTGGTCTTCCCACTGGCGGCCTTTTGCGTCCCGGAACGCTGGAATACCGGGCCCTACCGCTATAATGACCGGATCCTCCAGGTTTGCTGCTGGAAATACGGCGGCACCGTCATCTGGGGGGTCACGGCGCGGATGCTCCTGGACCTGATGACCCGGTTGGGGGAAAATCCCCTGTCCTACCACTGCGAGCATTGATGAGGAGGAGAATCTACTTCCCCTTGGGCTGCGCCAGCACAGGTTGAAAACCTGTGCCACCAATATTTTCCTTCATAAAATAGTTTGTGGGGACAAAACCAGGTTGACATGTTCACAGAATTTCGGTGGACAGGGCTCACCCTATACCCGTATTTGTTATTTAAGACCAGCCGTTGACGCCCCCGTTGACCAGGCGGACCACGGTGAAGTCGGGAAAGTAGTCGATGATATTGAGGCAGCCGTAGTTCTGGTCCATCCGAAAGAGATGTTCCAGGGGCAGGGACAGGGCCTCGCAGAGGATGACGCGGTTGACGCCGGCGTGGGCCACCAGGGCCAGGGATTGCCCGGAGTGCGCGGCCACCAGCTCCCGCAGGCGGGGCAGGGCCCGGTCCCGCACGTCCAGCAAACTTTCCCCGCCGGGAATGCGGAATTGGGCCAGGTCCTGAAGCCGGGAAGCCAGCTCCTCGGGATACTGTTCGGCGATCTCCCCAAAAGTCAGCCCTTCCTAGACGCCGAAATGAATCTCCCGGAATTCCGGCTGCGGCTGGGGTTCAAAACCGCGCCCCTCGCAGAGGCGGGAGGCGCCGTCCCGGGAGCGCTTCAGCTGGGAGGTGTAAACCGCGGCCAGGGGCACCGACTCAAGCTGCCGGCCCAGGCGGGTGAGCTGCCATTCCCCTTCCGGGCTCAGGCCGATGTCGTTGTTGCCGTGGTAGCGGTCGGTATGGCCGTCGGCCACCTGGCCATGGCG
>CAZLRL010000267.1:0-4597 GCA_964561645.1 uncultured Desulfobacterales bacterium | reverse complement strand
TGCCTTGATAGTGAGCCTGCTGCTGCTCTGGGCCGCCCTGGGCCCGGCCGCGGCTCAGGCGCCGGGGGAGCCGGCTGAAGAAGTGACCATGGCAGAAAAAGCGGTGGAGCAAGCCATCGAAGAGCCGGAAAAGCCTCAGTTCAGCGGTTCAGTGGACATGTTGAGTCAATATGTCTGGAGGGGGATAGCCTTAAGCAGAGGCAGCGTGGTTTTCCAACCCTCCATGACCGTGAGTTATAAGGGCTTTGCCGTCAATGTCTGGGGCAACTTCGACACCAACGAACGCAATCCTTTCGGCGCCACCAATCCCAACCGGAACGCGGCCAAATGGAACGAAACCGACCTGACGGTGTCCTACAGCCGAGAAGTGATCAAAAACCTGACTTTGACCGGAGGCATCATCTACTATGCCCTGGACAGCAACAACGCCGCGTTTGATTCTTTTGAGGTTTACGGGGCCTTTGACTACGCCTTTCCCTGGTTCAACGTGGGCTTCGGGGTCTATAAGGAAGTGGCCAATCTTCCGGGCTGGTATCTGGACTGGTATATAACCCGTAGTTTTGACTTGCCGGTGAATTTGCCCAAGCCCTTCGGCAAGCCCACTTTGGACCTGTACGCCAGTTGGTCGGCGGAGCTTTCCACCAGCAAAGCCGCGTTTCCCACCGAAGATGGAAGTTTTTACCAGAGTCTGCACGCCGGGCAGCTTATGGCCACCATAAACTTCCCGGTAGGCAAGTACCTTACCTTTTCACCCAAAATCGTTTACTGGTACGCCCTGGGCGGCCAGTCAACCTATACCATCAGGAACCTCTCCTGGGACGGCACCCAGAATCATATCCTGGGCGGGGCCAGTTTATCCTTTAATTTCTGATAAGATGACTCAGGAGGAGCAGATATGCGTTTCACATTAAAAGTATTGGCCTTGGCTCTCCTCGGCATCCTCTGGTTGGCCCCCGGCGTCTTTGCGGCCAAACTGATCTGTATCTCCAAGGAAAAACTCAGAGGCGAGGAGACGGTGAATAACTGTTTGGTCAAGGGGGAACGCTTCGCACTGGTGGGGAAAGACGGCTCCGTGCGGGTCCTGACCAAGGAAGAACTTGACCTGATGAAGAAGCTGAATCCCCAAGCTTTCGATCAGAAAGCCTATGGAATCGTTTACCAGGAAGAGGCCCCGGAATTGCCCAAGTTGCCTCCCATGGCGACTCCCCAGAAATACCAATAAGAGGAGCCTCTGAGGCCATCAATCTCAATCAATCACTAAAAAGGGCCCGGCCGCCGCAGCCCGGTGGCCGAGCCCTTTTTTGGGCTCGTCCGAGGCCGTGGCGCGCCAGACTGATTTACCTTGAAGGACCATCGTAACTGGGATAAGATAACTGCACCGAATTGACCGCTGCTACTCTATGATCCAGCTCAGCTGGGTACCGGCAATTACCAGGCAACATCTATTGTTGCTCTCCACCACAAAATAGCTAAAGCTTTTTATTTCTATATCCGAAGCGTAGCCCAGCACTATGGAAAATTCCTTTTTCATCGAGGCTTCTCAACTCCAGCAGCTTTTCGAGGTCCTGCACCGCCGGGGATACGCCATCAAGGGTCCTACCTTGCGGCAGGGCGACCTGGTTTACGATGAGGTGCGCTCTCCCGGTGATCTGCCCCAGGGCTGGCTCGACGAGCAGGAGGCCGGCGTTTTTCGTCTGGTCCAGGCAGAATCTCCGGCTTTTTTCGGCTGCGGCGTGGGCCAGCATTCCTGGAAGCAATTTTTGTTCCTGCCCCACCTGCGCCTCTGGCAGGCCAAACGGAAAGGGGGCGGTTGGCAGGTGGCCGAATTCGTTGATGAAGAACCGCCCTATGCCTTTCTGGGCGTGCGGGCCTGCGATCTGGCCGCGCTGGAGGTGCATGACCGGACCTTTGCCCGGGGCCGCTACGCAGATCCGATCTATCAGGCGCGGCGGCAGCGGGGCTTCATTGTGGCGGTGAACTGCACCAGGTGTGGGGGTACCTGTTTTTGCGCCTCTTTGGGCACCGGTCCCCAGGCGACCTTCGGCTTCGATCTGGCCCTGACCGAGATCGTGGAGGGTAATAACCATTATTTTCTGGTGCAGGTGGGAACTGAGCGGGGGCAGGAGGTTCTGGGAGCCCTGACCCATCGGCCGGCCACCGCCGACGAGGTTGCGACCGCAGAGCGCCTGGTGGCGGAGGCGGCCCGCAACCAGAGGCGGACCCTCGACACCGAAGGCCTCAAGGAATTTTTGTATAACAATTATGAAAATCCGCACTGGGACCGGGTCGTGGAGCGCTGCCTGACCTGCGGCAATTGCGCCATCACCTGCCCCACCTGTTTTTGCCATAACGTGGACGACCGGGTGGACGTCACCGGCGAGGTGGCCGAGCGCTGGCGGGAGTGGGAGGTGTGCTTCTCCGTGGATCATTCCTATATCCACGGCGGCGCCATCCGGCCGAGCCCCCGGTCCCGTTATCGCCAGTGGCTGACTCACAAGCTGGCCACCTGGGTGGACCAGTATGGTTGTTTGGGTTGTATCGGCTGCGGCCGCTGCATTACCTGGTGTCCGGTGGGCATCGACATAACCCAGGAGGTGCGCTGGCTCAAGGAGGCCGCGGCCGAGAGCGAGACTTCCAAAACCGGGGAGAAGGCACATGGAAACCGTTGAAGCCGCGCTGGCGGCTCACCCGTTTTTTAAGGGCATGGCCCCCGAACACGTGGCTGCGGTGGCCGCGTGCGGGCGCCAGGTGCAGTTCAAGGCCGGCGATTTCCTCTGCCGGGAGGCCGAGGAAGCCCTGGATTTTTATGTCATCATCAGCGGCTCGGTGTCGGTGGAGATCTTCTCCGCCCGGCGGGGGCCCCTGACCACCACCACGGTGGACGAGGACGAGGTGTTGGGCTGGCTGTGGTTCGAGCAGCCTTACCACTGGCATCTGGACGCCAGGGCCCGGCAGGTCACCCGCACCATCGCGCTGGAGGTCGCGGCTCTCAAGGCCAGGTGCGAGGCGGACCACGATCTGGGCTACGAACTCATGAAACGCTATGCCCATTACCTGGCGGTGCAGTTCCGGGTGACCAAGCTGCAATTGGTGGACATGTATGGCACCTGAAACCCAAGAACGGACTTCCCGGCCCCCCGAGAGCAACGGCCTCATGCTGCCCCATATGTTCCGGGTGGAATCGAGGCGGCGGGACACGCCGGATACCTACACCCTGACCCTGAGACCGGCGAGCTTTGAGGGAGAGTGGCCCTTTGCGCCGGGCCAATTCAACATGCTCACCGCGTTCGGCATCGGGGAGGTGCCCATTTCCATCAGCGGCCATCCCTCCGAACCCCGGCGCCTCATCCACACCATCCGGATCGCGGGCGCGGCCACCCGGTCTCTGTGTCACGCCGATCGGGGAGCGATTGTCGGGGTGCGGGGGCCGTTCGGCACCGCCTGGCCGGTCAAAGAAGCCGAAGGCCGGGACCTGGTCATTGTGGGCGGGGGCCTGGGGCTGGCGCCCCTGCGGCCGGCCATCTATCACGCCCTGGACCGCCGGCCGGAATACGGCAATGTGGAACTGATTTACGGAGCCAGGACCCCCCAGGATATTTTGTATTACCGCGAACTGGAGGGTTGGCGGGGACGCTTCGATCTCCGGGTGCATGTCACCGTGGACACCGCGCCCCCGGAGTGGCGGGGCAGGGTAGGGGTGGTCACCAAGATCATCTCCGAGGCCCGTTTCGATCCGCCCAACACCGTGGCGCTGGTCTGCGGCCCCGGGGTGATGATGCGCTTCACGGTTGAGGAACTCCTGGGCCGGGGCCTGGAACCGGATAATATCTTCGTTTCCCTGGAGCGCAATATGCAATGCGGCCTGGGATTGTGCGGCCACTGCCAGTTGGGGCCAATTTTTATCTGCAAGGACGGGCCGGTGTTCCCCTTCAGCCGGGTCAAGGGCTGGTTTAAAATGAGGGAGGTCTGACATGACCCGGGCCAAGAGCAACCCCAAGCTGGCGGTGTGGAAATTCACCTCCTGTGACGGCTGCCAACTCTCTTTGCTGGATCTAGAGGACCATCTGCTGGCCATTGCGGAGCGCCTCACCATCGCCTATTTCAAGGAGGCCACCCGGGCGGAGGTCAAGGGCCCTTATGATCTCTCCCTGATAGAGGGCTCGGTGAGCACGCCGGAACAGCTGGAGCAGGTCAAAAAGGTGCGCCGGTCCTCCAAGCTGCTGGTGACCATCGGCACCTGCGCCACCTCCGGGGGCATCCAGGCTTTGCGGAACTTTACGGACGTGAACGACTATCTTCGTCTGGTCTACCCCGAGCCCCGGCACCTTGCGACCCTGGAGACTTCCACCCCCATCCGGGACCACGTGCCCGTGGACCTGGAACTCCAGGGCTGCCCCATCAGCAAGCATCAGCTGTTGAGCGTGGTGAGCGCTTTTTTGCATAAAGGGCGGCTTTACGTTCCGGGGAACAGCGTCTGCATGGAGTGTAAGCGGGCGGGCAATATCTGCGTCCTGGTGGCCCGGGGGCTGCCGTGCCTGGGGCCGGTGACCCGGACGGGCTGCGGCGCCTTGTGTCCTTCCTATCACCGGGCCTGCTA
>CAZLRL010000266.1:0-4599 GCA_964561645.1 uncultured Desulfobacterales bacterium | reverse complement strand
GCTGATCCAATCTCTTTTCCAGGGGCGTGGTTTCCTCTTCAGCTTCCTCCACCAGGGAAGAAATCTCCCCCAGTTCCGTGTCCATGCCCGTGGCCACCACCACCCCGGCCCCCGAACCCCGGGTGATGGAGGTCCCTTTGAACACCAGATTTTTTCGCTCCGCCAGGGGCACATCCTCCTGCAAAGCCTCCAGTTTCTTGCCCACCGGCACGGATTCGCCGGTCAGGGTCGACTCGTCGGCCTGGAGCTTATTGGCTTCGAGCAGGCGCAGATCCGCGGTGACCACGTCGCCGGGGTCCAGCAGCACCACATCGCCGGGAACCAGGTTTTCGGCCGCGATTTCCCTGATCTGCCCGCCCCGTCTGACATTTGTGGTGACCCGGCTCAGCTTATACAGCGCCTCCATGGACCGCACCGCCCGCCATTCGGTGCCGAAGCCGATGAGCGCGTTGATCAGCAGGGCCGCGACAATGGCCACCCCCTCCACGACGTTCCCGAACAGAAAGGCCAACCCCGCGGCCACCACCAGCAGCAGTGAAATGAGGCTCTTGAACTGGTCCACCAGAATTTTCCAGACGCTCCGGGTCTTGGCGCGGCGCAGCCGGTTGGGGCCGAATTCCTGCAGTCTTTGCTGTGCTTCTGAGGGGCTCAAACCCTGATCAAAAGACACCTGGAGCCTTTCCATGGTCTCCTCCACCGAGAGGGCCCAGGGTTGGTCTATGTGCAAGGATTCAGTTGGGGGCATATTGTTTTGCAACTCGCGGAGATTTTTCAGAAATGGTGGAGGAACAAAATTTTTTGGTCAAATTGGCCGAACCGGACTCCGCCCCATCTCTAACAGTCGCCTTGTCCCGCGGCTTGAGACCTTATCTCATGCCCTGCTGGTATTGCTGCAGGTTGCCCGCCATCATGCCCGGCCAGGCCAGGGCGGGCTGGACCTGCAATTCCACCAGCGCGGCTTTCCCCCTGAGGGTCAGGTCGCTGATGAACTGGAATTGATCCCGGGCGTCCACCGGATAAGCCTTCACCTTATAGTGCGTGCCCCAGGGCTTTTCGGCCACAATCACCAGAATGGGGCGCTCCAGGTTCACGTACGGACTGGTCAAGCCCACGTCATAAAGACATTGCCGCACCCGGGTGCCGTCGTGCTGCGGCTCCAGAAAAAAATCCACCACGACCATGAGGTCCCGTCGACCGTCGTTGGCGTTGAAAATGTTGGTATCCCAGAGCTTGATTTGGGGGACGGTGACCACGGTGTCATCCGGGGTCAGCAGACGCAGCATGCGGAGTCCTACGTAGATAACTTCCCCGTAGGCGCCGTCGATCTCGACCCAATCCCCG
This sequence comes from uncultured Desulfobacterales bacterium, assembly GCA_964561645.1. GTDB lineage: Bacteria > Desulfobacterota > Desulfobaccia > Desulfobaccales > 0-14-0-80-60-11 > JBGSLA01. Next base: position 3,258 of record CAZLRL010000266.1, on the reverse strand, counting down.
ACCCGGTAAGGCCGTTCATAGAGCGCCACGATACCCGCCATGATGCTGCTGGCGAAATCTTTCAGAGCGAAACCCAGGGCTATGCCGGCGGCGCCCAAAAAGGTGATCAGATTTTGGAAAGTGGGTTCAATGATTAAAGGAATTATGGCCACCACGGCCATGATCAGGATCAGCAGCCGGAGCACCGGCACTGAAGGGAGGATATAAAGCCGCAGGCGGCTGGTCAGGCGGTCGGCCAGCCAGGGAAGGAAACGTGTCACCACCTTGATCGCTAACCAAGCCACCAAAATGATGATAAAAATTCGCAAAAAGTCAATTTGCTGAAAATCCCTGACAATTCTATCTATGGTTTGGGCTTCCGGCATAAGCATCTCCTAAAGGGCGTCCACCAGATACCCTTCATTGGCCAAAAATTTTCGCACCGCGGGATAGGCCGCCATGGTCACCCGCCACCTGTCCTGATCCCGGTACACCACCCCTGCCCTTCTGAGCACATGCAAACTGCCCTGGATTTGGGACTCGGGAAAGGGAAGCAGCTGAGCCAGAAGCTCGCCGGGAAGACCGTCATGCAGCAGCAGGGTGTGCAAAACGAAGATTTCCCGGCCTCGCGGGTCTAAATTGGGCAGGTAAGGAAGTTCCAGTTGGGACCAGGGCTCGACCCAGATCGTCTTGTGCAGGCCGTCTTCGACCTTCAGCTTGTCGGCCTCGGCCTCCTCTTGATCCTTTTCTTTGGCCAGCCTCAGGCTATAGCGCCAGATGGTATAGGCCACTCCCGGGATGCCCCGGCTGAACGCGGCCAGCCGCTGCAAAAAATCGGTAACTCCCTGTTTACCTAGCTTTTCCTGGGCCATCTCATCCAGGCGCACGACCAGCTTCTCATTATCCGCCTGCCGAAAAATAAAACTTTTCCCCGGCGTCCCGGCTGCCAGGCCTCGAAACCAGCGATCCAGTCTCACCTGGTCAAAGGCTCTTAGCACCAGGGGCTCCGGCCACAAGGCGTCCAGGTGCAGGGCCTGGCCGAGATAAGCCCAGGCCCAGGAGTCACAGACCAAAAGGACCCGCCCGGGCAGGAAACCGATCTTGTCAATCAAAGCCCGGAGCAAACCGAATCCCTGGCTGTGGCGCAGATACAGCCGCTCCAGGTGGGGAATCACCCAAACCTGGTCCGGACTCTCATCCATCTGCGGCAGCCATTGCGGGCCCCCTGATTTTATCTGGTCCGGGCGCGGGTCGGGCAAAACCCGGCCTTGAAAGGCCGCGGCCCACTGGATCGCCATCTCGGCCGTGCCGCTGTGAGGCGCGCCCACCAGGACCTGGATCTTTCCGGCCCGCTCCTGCCACCAGTCCTGCAAAGCCGCGTGCAGCGCCGGCACCCCGTCTCTCCAATCCGGCGCCGGAGCCGCCTGGGCCAATAAATCACCCGGCATGGCCTCCAGGTCTATTTCTATAGTAAGCGACTCAGGTGACGAACGGGCCTGCCGCAGGCGGTCCCATAACCCGAGAATGCCCTCACGCACCGCCTCGTGGGTGGGCTCAGAGGGCACCCGATATTGGCGCAGGTTTACAAAACCCCAGGGCAGCAGGGATTCCTCGGTCGGGGGCGCATCTGGCGTGCTCATTTAAGCTTTCTCCGAAGTTGACGGCGCAGTCGCATCTAGGCAGAAGTCACGCCTGAACCTGCAGATTACCTGGGGTGGGTCCTGCCCACCGTAATTCTGAAAACACAAACCTATTTATAATATTCCGACAGACTATTATTCCGAAGAAAACATTGGTGGCACAGGTTTTCAACCTGTGCTCGCAGGCTATAACCCGCAACTGCATTTTTTTGTTGAGAACACTAGCTGAATGCAAAAACCTTAAGAAGCTATTCAAAACCTCATATTTCGGTTTATGTTGTCATTCTGAGGGAGCGTAGCGACCGAAGAATCTAGTCAGTTAGCTCTTGATCCTTCGCTTCGTTCAGGATGACATAAAAAGAGGTTTTGCAACAGCTTATAGGGACATTTTTGAAAGAAAGATTTTCCAACCTTGTAAAGCTTACAGCTTAAAGCTTAAAGCCCATGGCTTGTAACTCGTAGTAACTCGTAGGGCGGGAAAGCGGAGCGCATCCCGCCTTTGGCTTCCAAAGAAAAACCTACGCTCATTCAACCAGCTCCAAAAATTTCTTCTCATCAATAATCTTGACCTTCTGCTCTTTGGCCTCATCCAGCTTGCTGCCGGGATTTTCCCCCACCACCAGATAATCGGTCTCGCCGCTGACACTGGAGGTGGCCCGGCCCCCCAAAGCCTCTACCCGGGCCTGGGCTTCATCCCGGGTAAATTTCTTAAGCGAGCCCGTGAACACAAAGGTTTTCCCTTCCAGCCGCGAGGCCTGGCGGGGCTTCATCTCCTGCACTTCAACCCCGGCCTCCTTAAGCCGCTGAAGTATTTTCTTATTCTCCTTCTGGGCAAAAAATTTCCTGACGCTGGCCGCCACTTCGGGGCCCACTTCGTGAATCTCCTCCAGGTCCCCCTGATCGGCTTCCATCAGCGCCTCCAGGCTGCCTAACCACCTGGCCAGCACCCGGGCCATGTGCCCCCCCACCTGCCTGATGCCCAGGGCATAGAGAAACTGGTCCAAACGGGGCTTTTTGGCCCCCTGGATGGCGTCGTACAGTTGCTGGGCCGACTTTTGGGCCAACCCTTCCAGGCCCAGCAGGTCGTCCACCTCGAGGCCATAGAGGTCCGCCACATTGTTCACCAGGTCTTTTTTGACCAGCGCCTTGGCGGTTTTTTCCCCCAGGCCCTCGATGTCCATGGCCTCCCGGGAGGCGTAATGGGTCAGCTGCCCGATCACTTGCGCCGGACAGGAAAGGTGGGCCGGACAGAGGGTGTAAGCCCCTTCCTTCTCGACTTCGGCGCCGCAGGCCGGACACGTATCCGGCATGGAAAATTCCGGGCCCCGCTTTTTGCCCGTCTGGGGCAGGCGCTCCACCACCTCGGGGATCACATCTCCGGCCCGCTCGATGCGCACCTTGTCCCCGGGCCGCACGTCCTTTTTTTTGACTTCGCTCTCGTTGTGCAAAGTGGCCCGGCTCACGGTCACGCCGCCCACGTCCACCGGCTCCAGCAAGGCCACCGGCGTCAGGATCCCGGTGCGGCCCACCTGCACCGCGATGTCCTTTAGAATGGTGACCTCTTTTTTGGGGGGGAATTTCCAGGCCAGGGCCCACCGGGGGCTGCGCTGGGGCACGCCCAGCTCCTGGCGCAGCCCGT
>CAZLRL010000265.1:0-4601 GCA_964561645.1 uncultured Desulfobacterales bacterium | reverse complement strand
ATCCGGGCCGAAGTGGACGCGCTGCCAGCCCCGGGCCTGGGCCGCTTCGTTAAGACCGTCGAGGAAATCAAGGAACGCCTGCCCTTATCCGAAGCCGAGGTCATCGTGGCGGGCGGCCGCGGCCTCAAAGAGGCCAAGCATTTCCGCCTGCTGGAGGAACTGGCCGACCTTCTGGGCGGCGCAGTGGGCGCCACCCGGGGCGCGGTGGACGCGGGCTGGATTCCCTACGCCCACCAGATCGGGCAGACAGGCAAGACCGTGGCCCCCAAGCTGTACATCGCGGTGGGCGTCTCCGGCGCGGCCCAGCACGTGGTGGGCATGCAGGGGAGCGACTTCATCGTGGCCATCAACAAGGACCCCGAGGCCCCCATCTTCAAGGTCGCCAACCTGGGCCTGGTGGGAGACCTCTTTGAAATCCTGCCCGCTTTCATCCAGGAGATCAAAAAAGACCGGGCCTGAGGAAGGAGGAAAAAATTTTCCCTGCTCTTGTGATTTTTGTCGCAAAAGCTAAATTTACCCTCTTCCATTTTTGCCAAATTTTATTTAAGGTTATGTGTTGGTATAATGACCACAACCCTTAGGGGAGAGGCCGTCACCACGGCCGGCTGCCAAAAGATCAATGCAGAGCATCTCACAAGTCGCCCTGATAACCGGCGCCGCTCGGGGCATCGGACAGACCATCGCCATGGCCTTGGCCCGACCGGATCTGCGGATTTATATCAATGATGTGATCCCGGAGGACGCGGCCCGGGAAACCGTCCGGGAAGTGGAGGCCAAAGGCGCCCCGGCTGCCTATCTGCCGTTCAATGTGGCCGCTCCCCAGGAAGTGGAGCAGGCCTTCGGCGTCATCATCAAGGAAAGCGGCCGCCTGGACATCCTGGTGAACAACGCCGGCATCACCCGGGACCAGCTTTTGGTGCGCATGAAAGAAGAAGATTGGGACCAGGTTCTGGCCGTGAACCTGAAAGGCGCCTTCAATTGCCTCAAAGCCGCGGCCAAGCCCATGATCAAGCAGCGCTCCGGACGCATCGTCAATATCAGCTCCGTGGTCGGGCTCATGGGCAACGCCGGCCAGATCAATTACGTGGCCTCCAAGGCCGGCCTGGTGGGACTCACCAAGTCCGCGGCCCGGGAGTTGGCCAGCCGCAATATTACTGTAAACGCCGTGGCCCCGGGCTTCATCGAAACGGCCATGACCGAAAATTTACCCGAAAAGACCAGGGAAGCCATGTTGGCCCAAATTCCCTTGAATCGCTTTGGAAAACCAGAAGAAGTGGCCCAGGCCGTAGCCTTTTTGGTTTCGGACCGGGCAGCCTATATCACCGGCCAGGTCATGCATGTGAACGGCGGGATGTTAATGGCTTAAGCGCGAGGAGGTTGTTAAATGGACATCGAGGAGAAAGTGAACACGATTGTGGCGGAGAAACTGGGGGTGGATCGAGCCGAGGTGACGCCTGATGCAGTTTTCATCGACGACCTGGGGGCTGATTCCCTGGATCTGGTGGAACTGATCATGGCCATGGAAGAAGAGTTCGGCTTTGAAATTGCGGACGAGGAAGCCGAAAAATTAAGGACCGTGGGGGATGTCATCAACTTTATCAAGGCCCATGCCTGAGACCGAAGTCATCGCCATCGCCTCTGACCACGCCGGGTATCACCTGAAAACCGAAGTGGTGGCGCTGCTGGCTGAAACAGGGGTGCCCGTGGAGGATCTGGGGTGCTCCAACCCCGACGAGTCGGTGCATTACCCTGTTTTTGGCAAAAAGGTGGTGGATGCGGTCCTGGCCCGGCCCCAGGCCCGGGGAATTTTGATCTGCGGCACCGGCCTCGGCATGAGCATTATCGCCAACCGTTTCCCTGGAATCCGCGCCGCGTTGTGTAACGATGTTTCCACGGCGGTCATGAGCCGCCGCCATAATAATGCCAACCTGCTGGTCCTGGGAGGCCGCATGCTGGGCCCCCAACTGGCCCGGGAGAGCGTCCAGGCCTGGCTCACCACCCCCTTTGACGGCGGGCGGCACCAGGAACGCCTGGAGCTTCTGGAAGAACTGGCCAGGGTCTGAGCCCATACATATGAGTACTGATAAATCGGCCCCTGAGAATTGTTCCACGATGACGGAACTGGCTCGCATCGACCCCGAAATTTACGGGGTGGTGGAACGGGAATGGCAGCGCCAGGTGGGGCAGCTTGAACTCATCGCGTCGGAGAACTTCGTCAGCTGCGCGGTGCGCGCCGCCCAGGGCTCCGTGCTGACGCACAAATACGCCGAGGGCTATCCCGGCCGCCGCTACTATGGCGGCTGCGAAAACGTCGACACAGCTGAAGAATTGGCCATTCAACGTGCCAAGCAGCTCTTTGACGGGGAATACGCCAACGTGCAGCCCCACTCCGGCACCCAGGCCAACATGGCGGTTTACTTCGGTTTTTTAAAACCCGGCGACACTATTTTGGGCATGGATCTGGCCCACGGGGGACATCTGAGCCACGGTGCGCCGGTAACCTTTTCGGGAAAACTTTATAAAGCCGTTACCTATGGCGTGGACCGGAATACCGAGCAGGTGGACTTCGACGTGTTGGCCCAATTGGCCAAAAATCACCGGCCCAAGCTCATTATCGCCGGGGCCAGCGCCTATCCCCGGACCCTGGAATTTGCCCGCTTTGCCGACATCGCCCGGGATGTGGGCGCGCTGCTCATGGTGGACATGGCCCATATCGCCGGCCTGGTGGCCGCGGGTGTGCATCCCAGCCCCGTGCCGGTAGCCGATTTTGTGACTTCCACGACCCACAAAACCCTGCGGGGTCCCCGGGGCGGCCTCATCCTGGCCCGGTCCGCCTATGCCCGCATCCTGGACAGCCAGGTCTTCCCGGGCATCCAGGGCGGTCCGCTGATGCATGTCATCGCGGCCAAGGCGGTGGCCCTGAAAGAGGCCCTGTCCCCCACCTTCCGCCGCTATCAGAAGCAGGTCATAGCCAATACCAAGACCCTGGCTCAGGAGTTCCTCCGGTATGGCTACCGTCTGGTGGCCGGCGGCACAGACACGCATCTCATCTTGTTGGACCTGACCCCTCTCGGTCTGTCCGGCAAAACCGCGGAGGAAGCCCTCGATTTGGCCGGCATTACGGTGAACAAGAACGCCATCCCCTTCGACCTCCAGCCCAAGACCATCACCAGCGGTATTCGCTTGGGTACGCCGGCCGTGACCACCCGGGGTATGAAAGAAGACGAGATGCGCACCATCGCGGGATTTATCCATCAGGCCCTTGCCGCGCCGGACGCACCGGACAACCTGGCCAAAATTAATGCCCAGACTCGAGAATTTTGCCGCGATTTTCCCCTCTTTTCCAAAGAATGGGAAATTTGACCTCCTGGTTAGGGGGAATGGCCTCAGCGCGGCCTTGGCCTGAGGTCTCCTGCCCATGCGCTGCCCTTTTTGCCACAGCACCCAGAACAAGGTGATCGACTCCCGCCCCAGCCGGGAGGCCAATGCCATCCGGCGGCGCCGGAAATGCCTCAACTGCCAGCGCCGGTTCACCACCTACGAGCAGGTGGAGGAGACCATGCCCCTCATTATCAAAAAGGATGCGCGGCGGGAGTCCTATCAGCGAGCCAAGCTTTACGAAGGCATCAAAAAAGCCTGCGAAAAACGCCCGGTCTCCATCGATGTCATTGAACAGTTTCTGGATGACCTGGAACGGGAGATGCTGGAGAGCGGCCAGCGGGAAATACCCTCCACCTGGCTGGGAGAGCGGGTTATGCGCCAACTGCGGGACTGGGACGAAGTGGCCTATGTGCGCTTCGCCTCGGTGTATCGCCACTTCACGGATGCCACGGATTTTATGAAGGAAATTCGGCAACTTTTGGAAACCAGAGAAAAAGCCAACACTAAGAGTGAACCGGAATGACAACCATCAAGTTTTCGTAGGGTGGGCACCGCCCACCAAAATTGGCGGCACATGCTTTTCAACCTGTGCCCACACAGGCGAGACGCCTGTGCTCCCGACATATCTCTTTTGATAAGAGTGCACCGGAATGAAAACCATCAAGATAGTCTGGCAGCGTTTGGTAGATGAGCAGGGAGCTACCTGTGATCGGTGCGGCGGCACCGAGCAGGAACTGGACAAGGCGGTGCGGTTTTTGCAAAAAACCCTGGCTCCCGCTGGATTACATTTCTCTTTGGAGAAGAAAGCCCTGGAAAAGCAAGAGGTTGCTTCTGACCCTTCCCAGTCCAATCGCATCTGGATTGACGGTCGGCCCCTGGAAAAATGGCTCGGGGCCGAGGTGGGGAAAAGTCAGTGCTGCGGGCCCTGTGAAGGCCTGGAATGCCGCACCCTGGAAACGGAGGGCACCAGCCACGAAACCATCCCCGCGGAACTGATCATCAAGGGGGGCTTGCTGGCGGTTCAGCATCTGGTCAACCAAATTTCCGGTAAGCATCCGTAATATCTCATTCTCAGAGAGAAATAGGTCAATAAGAGTGAGAACTCTTTAAGAGAAAAAAATTGTCATTCTGAAGGAGCGCCGCGACCGAAGAGTTCGCTTTCAAATGAGCTTCTTGCAAAATGTAGCCGCAGGCTTCAGCCTGCGCTGGCACAGGCTGGA
>CAZLRL010000264.1:0-4605 GCA_964561645.1 uncultured Desulfobacterales bacterium | reverse complement strand
ATTTAAAGGAAATTACCTGATCAAGCAAGAGAGGAAACACAAATGTCCACTTGGCTGGCTTTTTCACTGGCGTCCCTCGGTCTGTGGGGCATCTGGGGGGTCTTTTCCAAGGTGGCCACCCAGCATATGGGCCCCCAGGTCGCCTACTTCCTCGGCATTTTCGGCTATCTGCCGGTATTTGCCATCCTGCTGTACGAAACCGGGGGCCAAATCCCCTGGCATCCGGGGGGCTGGGCCGCGGCTCTGGCAGCCGGCATGTCCACCGGTTTTGCCTTGCTCTTTTTCTTCCGGGCTCTCCATTACGGCGCGGCCTCGGTAGTGGTGCCCCTGACCTCTCTTTATCCCGGCGTGACCGTGCTGTTGAGCTGGGTTTTCCTCAAAGAGAGCGTCACCCCCCGGCATTTGACCGGCCTGGTTTTGGCTTTAGCCGCGGTCTGGTTGCTGTCGAAATGAACTTTAGTTCTATTGCGACCCGGGCAAGATACTTGAAGATGGATGGGTTTTTCCCCCAAAAAACCCACAAAAAATGCATTCTTTCCCTTGACAATCGACAAAAAAGGAGTAACTTTGGTCTAATATAAATTAGGGGCGGCATTAATAAAAAAGGAGAAAATTTATGCGTAAGTTGCGTTTAGTATTTGGTTTGGTGCTGGCGGTAGGCCTGTGCCTGCTGCTGGTAGCTTCTGCCTCGGCCCAAACGCGCCAGGCGGAGGGCACTTACCCTGGCGACGTCTATGGCCCCATTGAACAAGGTTATGCTCTTACCTTGGACGGCAAGTATGATGCTGCGGCCATGGAATTCGAAAAGGCAACCAAAATAGACAATACCAACCCCTTTGCTCTCAACAACCTGGCGGCCATCAAGTCCCAGAAGGGTAATTACAAAGAAGCCATGGCCTTATTGGAACAGGCTGCGGCCAGTGCGCCCAAATACAAGCAAAAGGTGGCCCAGACTTGTTTTGTGGCCGGACTCTGCAACGCCGTGAAACCCCAGAAAGAGTTGGGAGCCACCAGTACTATTGCACCCATCATTCAGGAAAATATCGCCAAACTGAAGCCCAAACTGGAGGCTATGCCGCCGGAGTCCGCAGAGCCGCCGAAAATGGAAGTGGTGCCTGAGAAGGAAAAAGGCAAATAACCCTTGAGGCCCCACGGGCCGGCCGCCCCAGCCTCGCATAACTGAAACACAGCGGGTGCAGGTACCCGCAGCTTACCATCGAAGAAATCTAAAAGGGCCAGGGATGTGATCCCTGGCTCTTTTTTATTTGGATGCATCAGCCGGAGAGCAGCCGATAGAGATCGGAGAGATCTTCCTTGGCCCGGCGGAGGGCCTGCTTGACCTGGGGGGCGGGAAGGGTGGATTTCGGAAGAATATCTGGCGCGGCCAGCCCTTCCCCACCGGCCCAAGGCACCTCGTTCTGGAGGTTCAAAAGATCTTGAACAACTAAACAATAGGCCGCGGTGAGGAGCCCCGCCGCGCCTTCCTCCAGACTCTCCCAGGAAAAGCTGGGCTGCTGATTGATAACCTCCGGAGCGGCGGCCGGCCGTTCCACCGCCGGTTCTTCCATCTGCCGGGAAAGGGCCTCGGTCAGGGGTAGTTTGGCGAGTTTGGTTTTCTTGCCGGAAAACTGTTTCTTTTTCGACATAATTCCAGAAATTCTTCGGTGAGCTGCTGATAATCCTGAGCCCCCGAACTTTTGGGGTCAAAATCAAAAATGGCCTTCTGGGCTATTTGAGCCTGATTCAAGGCCTCGTTTTTCATCACCAAAGTGGTAAAGGTTTTGTCCCGGTAAGGCCTCAGCTGCTCCAGCACATATTCGTTGGTCACCCGATTGCGGCGGTCGAACATGGTCAGCAGGATGCGAAAATGGTCCTCCCGGAAAAGGGTTTCCGGGTCCAGGCCCTTGACGGTTTCAATGGTGGTGAGCAAGTCGGCCAGACCGTCCAAGGAGTACCGGGAAATCTGACAGGGAATAACAATAAAGTCGCAGGCGTATAAAGAATTGGTGGTCAGGACCCCCAGCGACGGTGGACAGTCGATAATGGTAAAATCGTAGTCGGTCCCGTTGAGCGACTGGGCCAGGATGGCCTCCCGGTAGAGGCGGGCATAAGCCATTTCCGCGGCATGAGCCAGACGGATATGCGACGGCGCCAAAAAGAGGCCGGGAATATAGGTGGAGAGGACGACGTCCGCGATGGGCTTTTTGGGAACGCTCATCACCTCCGCCATGGATTCGTCAAAGGTATCCGGATCTGCGCCGACGCCTATGGTCGTATGGGCCTGAGGGTCCAGGTCCACCAGCAGGGTGGTAAAGCTCCGGCCGGCCAGCCCGGCGCCCAGATTGATGGCAGTAGTGGTTTTACCGGTGCCGCCTTTCTGATTGATGATGGCAACGACGTTGCTCATAAGGCTCCGCACAATATTTTTTCCATGGTAAAGTAACGTCTGGTTATCGTCAAGAATTATCTCCAGCGGGGTTTTTTACCTCGTCCGAGGCTCCAGCCGGATGCTTGGCATAGGGAGTGCAAGAGCATAAGGCGGATGTACCTTTTGATCGCGCTCAATGAGGAGCCTTCCTGTTGGAACTTGAAGAGGAAAGACGTCGTTTCCAACGTCTGCTGGTTACGCTCCCTGTGGAGTATTCCACTTTCCATCCCGATTCAGGTGAATTTTTACAAGGTCAGGGGGTATTGAAAGATTTCAGTTTGGGAGGCGTCTATTTCCGCTCCATTGACCCGGTGCCACTGCAGCCGGGCCATACTTTGACCCTGACCATCTATACCCCTTTGGCCCCCCTGAGCCACCACGATTCTTCCCATATTCAGGCCCGCGCCGAAGTGGTGCGCCTGGAAGAACCGTCCTCCGACACCGCCTACCATGGCGTGGCCGTCTCTTTCCTGGAGTTCCCCAGCTTCATCAATTCGATAAATCATTTGCACAACAATAACTAATTCTGGGGCCTTAATGTTCAAATATCTGAACAAAGAAGGGGGGACTATTGCCTTTTTTCGGGGTATTCCCTAACATATCAGGGCATTATATACTGATAGAAAAATTAACTTCTGTTGTAATAATATTAAACAAATAGTTAACATTCATGAGCCCGGAAACCAGAATCAAAGCCGCGGTGGCCTTGAGCGGCGGAGTGGACAGCGCCGTAGCGGCCTATCTCCTCAGCGAGGAGGGAGTTGCCCGGTGGGGGGTCCATCTGCGCCTGGGGGAAGAGGCAGCGGTACCGCCTTACCTGCAGGATCTGGCGGCCCGGCTGGGGGTCGTGGTGGAAATCCTGGACCTGCGTCCGGAGTTCGCCCACCTGGTAGTGGATTATTTCGTGGAGCAGTATTTCCAGGGGCGCACCCCCAATCCCTGCATACGGTGCAACGCGGTGATCAAGTTTGGAGTCCTGTGGGACAGGGTTCGGGCACAAGGGGCCACCCATCTGGCCACGGGCCACTACGTGCAAATAAAACCTGCCCCGGACGGCACCCTCGGACTTTTCCGGGGGCGTGATCCGGCCAAGGATCAGTCCTATTTCCTGTGCCGCGTTCCCAGGGTTTTGCTCCCTCATCTGCTTTTCCCTCTGGGAGGACTGACCAAAGAAGAGGTCAGGGTTCAATTCCGGCAACTAGGGCTGTCTTCCTGGGCCGGTTGCCAGGAAAGCCAGGATATCTGTTTTATTCCTCCCGGCCGTTACCAGGAGTTTTTCTGGACCCGGCGGGGCTGCCGGAGTTCCCCCGGCGACCTGGTGGATCGACAGGGCCGGATAGTGGGTAAACATCGGGGAGTGGAAAACTTTACCGTGGGCCAGCGCCGGGGGTTGGGGACACCAGGCCCGGAACCCTATTACGTTCTGGAAATTCAACCCGAATGCAACCGCGTGGTCATCGGTCCCCGCAGGGAACTCTATGCGCGGGGGCTGCGGGCCCGGGGAATGAATTGGCTGATCGACCCTCCGGAGCGCGAGTTCCAGGCCAGCGCGGTGATTCGTTACCGCCACCCGGGGGTCGAAGCTGTGGTGACCAGCAAAAATAATCATCTGGTGGAGGTTATCTTTGCCACTCCCCAGGCAGCCGTCAGCCCGGGGCAGGCCGTGGCCTTTTATGACCGCGACCGTCTCCTGGGCGGGGCCTGGATTGAAGAAAGGTTGGACTGAGGCAACGAACAGTTTATTAGCACTCTCTATCTGCTGACTACTGACTGCCACAAAAATTCAAAGTTCAAAGATCAAGTCGGCTGGTTTTTCTAACCAGCAATTGCCGGTGCGAAACGATCAGGCAGGGTGCGCCCCGTGCACCACAAATTGATCCGCGGTAAGTTGAACTTTAATTGGACAACAGCGTCACCCCGACCACGCACAGGTGAGAACACCTGTGCCACCAGGCTTTGGCATGATTTTGAGAGAGCGAACCGCTGGATAACTGCCCGGCGGCAAATTTCAAACTGCTGACTGCTAATGATATGGCGTATTTTCGGATAGTCACTTTCGGGTGCAAGGTGAATCAATATGAATCAGCCGGGATAGCCGAGGCCCTGGGGCATCGGGGTCTGGTTCCCGCGCCCGGCGACGTCACCCCGGACCTGGTGATTGTCAACACCTGCACCGT
>CAZLRL010000263.1:1114-4613 GCA_964561645.1 uncultured Desulfobacterales bacterium | reverse complement strand
CCCCGGGACTTTCCTGTTGACAGTCCGGCCCTCCATCCGCGAGTATAAGCGAACATGGGCGGATAGCTCAGTTGGGAGAGCATCGGCCTTACAAGCCGGGGGTCAGAGGTTCGAATCCTCTTCCGCCTACCAGGAAAATCAGGGGTTAGCTACCTCAGCTAGCCCCTTACTTTATTAGGGAAAACCTGATGGAACCATTCCCCCTTCTCAAGCCATTCATGATACAACTACCCAACCAGGCCATTTTATTTAAAAAAACTTGTCATCCTGAGCGCAGCGAAGGATCTAGATTCTTCGGTCGCGGCGCTCCCTCAGAATGACAATTTTAACTCTGGCAGGGATCTCGTCTTGAAATATGAGAAAGTCTAAAAGAAGGAACGGACTGTTTCCATGCTAAAGCGCCTTTACGGCTGGATTGACCGGAACATCCTGGAACTCGGGCGGGAGATGCGGCTGTCTTATCTGCCGCCCCTGATGGTCTATTTTGCCGCCGGCATCTCCGGGCTCACCGCGATTGTGGGCACCTTTTTCGTCAAGGACTATTTAGGCCTGTCCGCCGAGTTCCTGGCCGGGCTGGGTTTTTGGGCCGGCATCCCCTGGGCCCTCAAGATGCCCCTGGGCCACGTGGTGGATCTGATCTGGCGGTTCAAATCCGGTCTGGTCTGGCTGGGAGCCAGCCTGATCGCCGCCAGTCTGGTCATCATGCTGGGTCTGCTGGCCCGCCCCGAATCGATGCGGCAGTTCATGTCGTTGGAGGCCTGGTTTATTCTGAGCGTGCTGCTGGCGCCCGTCGGCTATGTGATCCAGGACGTGGTGGCCGACGCCATGACCGTGGAGGCGGTACCCCGGCTGGACCACGAAGGCCGGCCCTTCGACGAAAACACCACCCGCCTGATGCACACCACCATGCAGACCCTGGGCCGCGTCGCCATCGTAGGCGGCGGCATCATCGTGGCGCTGCTCAACATCTTCATGTTCGTGGGCGTCGAGTCCATGAAGGAAGCTGCCAAGGTCCAGGTTTATATCGATATTTACCAGTTGGCCCTGTTGGTCCCCCTGATTTCCGTCCTCGGGGTCACCCTGGGCGGATTGCTGAAAATAAGGGAATCCCGGCGCCTCAAACGCCTGGGCTTCTCCTGGAAACAGGCCTGGGCCACGGTCCAGGTCCAGTCGGAACGGCCGGACATCAATTGGTGGATTCTGGGGGGCGGTCTGGCCTTTGGTCTCTTCACCCTGACCGTGGGTCTCGGCCGGTTGCCCTATAGCCAGGAAATCATTTTTTGCGGTTCCATGGGCATTGTCATCTTCCTCATCACCCGGCTGGTGCAGGCCCTCGAACCGCACGCCCGCCGGGTGCTGGTGGGCACCGCGGTGATTATTTTTATTTATCGCGCCATACCGACGCCGGGCCCGGGTTCCACCTGGTGGATGATCGACGAATTGGGCTTTGATCAACAATTCCTCTCGGTTCTGTCTCTGATCAGCAGCAGCCTGGCCCTGGGAGGCATGTTTTTATTCCGCCGCTTCATGGCCGAGCGCTCCATCGCCTATGTGGTGGGCTTTTTGACCATCGCCACCACCCTGTTGAGCCTGCCCATCATCGGCCTTTATTATGACCTGCAACAGTGGACCGCGGCCCATACCGGGGGCATCGTCGACGCCCACTTCATCGCCCTGGTGGACACCGCGCTGGAATCCCCCCTGGGGCAGGTGGCCATGATCCCCATGCTCGCCTGGATCGCCAACTCGGCCCCGGCCAATTTGAAGGCCACTTTTTTCGCGGTCATGGCCTCCTTCACCAATCTGGCCTTATCCGCCAGCCAACTCGGGACCAAGTATCTCAACCAGATTTTCCTGGTGACCCGGCAAGTCAAGGCCCGGGACACCGGCATCGTCGTGGTGTCCGCCAATTACGGTGAGCTGGGCTACTTGTTGATCACGGTCACCGTCATCGGCCTGGTGCTGCCTTTCGCGGCCATCCTGATAGCCAGAAGCCTCGGTTGGCGCAGCGCTTAGTGAACTTCTTGGAGGGAAGGCCGGGCGTGGCAGGCCTGGGGCGACTTGAGGAAGGGATTCTTGCTGAGGCGTCATCTGGGGTGGGAAAGGGACAGGCGGCGACGCCTGCCCCTTTGTTTAAAAGCACCTATTTTCAAGATCTTAAGGCTCGTGGGGGCTCCAGACTTCGCACACTTTGCCCACCAGCTCAGGCCCGGGCTTCAAGGTTTTCTTGCCCGGCTCCCACCCTGACGGGGTAGCTTCGCCGGTGGCCCGCACATGTTGAAAGGCTTGCACCTGCCGCAGGAGTTCCGCCGGGTTGCGGCCCACCGGAGCAGTCAGTATCTCCGCGGCCTGAATGACCATATCCGGATCAATAATGAAACGCCCCCGGATATCCACCCCGGCCTCCTGGTCGTACACCCCGTAAGCCTGGCCGATGCGGCCGCCGGGATCCGACAGCATGGGGTAAGGCACGCCACCTTTTACCATCTTGGAGAGTTCTTCTTCCTGCCAGACCTTATGGGAAAAACGGCTGTCCACGCTGATGGCCAGAAATTCCACGCCCAGCTTCTGGAAATCCGGGTACTTGACGGCAACTGCCGTCAATTCGGTGGGTCAGACAAAGGTGAAATCACCCGGGTAAAAACACACCACCACCCACCTCCCCTGGTAATCAGACAGTTTGATGTTTTTGAAGCCGCCATCGACAAACGCCGCGGCCTCGAAATCCGGAGCGGGTTTTCCCACTTGTGCGGTCATTTTGCTCTCCTTTTTTGCAGCCTGGGTTGCTGTAGTCTCCTGAGTTTCCGAGGGCAAAATCGGTCCCTTGGCCGGAGACACGCAGCCATCAACTTTTTCAGCCATAAATCCCTCCGTTACTTTCGATTTCCATACCAGTCAGGGTGATTTTGTGGGGCATTTTTGGTTCTGGTCTCAGGCCGGAAATCAAGCCGATCTCTAAGAGCCAAGGTTCTTTTCATTTTTACTATTTCCATCTCCGGCGTGCAATGAGAATTCTGAGCCAGTGTTCCTTAACGAGCCTATAACCATTGCCAGGCTTCCTGCAGACGACTATAATGTCCCGGGATGAAACCGAGAAGCCTCTTCTGCGCCTGGTCGGCGGTCCTTGTGGGGGGACTACTCTGGGCCGCCGGCGCCCTGGCGGCCGACTCCCCGCTGACCCTGGGAGAAGCGGTGCTCCTGGCTTTGAAAGAAAACCCGGGGCTCAAGGCCGCGGGGCTCAGCGTGCCCGCGGCGGAAGCCCAGGTGGCCCAGGCCCGGGCCCGCTTCCTGCCCCAGGTCGGCTTTTCCCAATCCTTCACCAATTCCGACAACCCCGCCCAGGTATTTACCAACAAATTGAATCAACGGCGTTTCACGGCCGAGGATTTTCTCCTGGACAACCTCAATAATCCTGCCCCTTTCAGTAATTGGCGCACCGGGCTGGTGGCCCGGCAGCCCATTTTTCAGGCCGGCCAGGCCTACCTGGGCTACCAGCAGG
>CAZLRL010000263.1:0-1104 GCA_964561645.1 uncultured Desulfobacterales bacterium | reverse complement strand
CCGCCTGCAAAAAAATATTGCCGAATTCCAGGTGCTCACCCACCGGCAGCAGCTTATCTACCGGGTGAACCAGGCCTATTTCGGGCGGCAGTTGGCCGAAGCCCGCCTGAAAGTGGTAGGGGAAGCCAAAGAGACCGCGGCCGCCAACCGAAAACTGGTCCAGGCCCGCTTTAACACCGGCGCGGTGATCCGGGCCGATCTTTTGTCCGCGGACGTGCACCTGGCCCGCCTCACCCAGGAAGAACTCTCAGCCGCGGCCCAGGTGAAAATCGCCCAAAGCGCCCTGGCCACCGCCATTGGGATGCCGGAAGTGGCCGCCCGGCCCCTGGCCCCGGCTCCCCGCGAACCGGCCTCGCTTCCCGGCCATCTGGCCGAATTGCAGGAGATGGCGAAAGCGAAACGCCCCGACCTCAAGCGTCTGGCCCTGGCCGCGCGGGTGGCCCGGCAGGAGCTCACCAAGGCCCGGATGAACTTCCTCCCCCGGTTGGATGTGAGGGCGGAATACGACCTCGACCAGCAATATTTTTTGGGAAGCAGCGCCGACTCCTACACGGTGATGGCGGTGATGCATCTGAATCTGTTCGAGGGCCTGGCCCGGCTGGCCCGGGAACGGGAGGCCCGGGCCCAGGCGGCCCAAGCCCGGGAGCAGCAGCGGGAGCTGGTGGACCACATCCGCCACCAGGTGACCGAAAGTGTGGAGCACCTGAAAACGGCCCACGCCCGCCTCGAAGTGGGCCGGGCCGCGGTGACCCAGGCCCGGGAGAGCCTGCGTCTCATCCGCTTGCGCTACGAGGAGGGCCTCACCATCATGGTGGACCTCCTCAGCGCCGAGGACGCCAAAAAGGAAGCGGAACTGAATTATCTCACGGCCCTGTTTGACACGCACCTGGCCCAGGCGGGTCTGGAGTTGGCCCTGGGCACTTTGACTGGGCCGGAGATTCTTGGGGAAGCACCATGAAAATCACCCAACGGGTATGGGGGCTGGTGGCCCTGGTGCTGGTGGCCCTGGTGTTCATGCTCTGGCTGGCCGACCTGCTGCACTTCGACCGGATCGCCCCGGGCACCGTATCCCCCGCGGCCGAACCGGTCCAGGCGCGGGAATAT
>CAZLRL010000262.1:0-4629 GCA_964561645.1 uncultured Desulfobacterales bacterium | reverse complement strand
CGTTTAAGCCGATGTACCCGAAGGCCAGGGACCCGGTCTGCTGTATCTGGAGGGTGACGCCGGCCAGCAGGCAGAGGCCGCCGACCACATGGACCAGCAGGTAGCGGAAGCCGGCGGCCTGGGCCTCCCGGGTGCGCCGGTTCCAGATTAGAAAGACCGAACTGACGGTCAACAGTTCCCAGAACACGAACAGGGACAGGAGGTCCCCGGCAAACACCACCCCCAAAGCGCTGCCGGCATAGACCAGGCCGGCCATCTGTTCCAGATCGTCTTTGACGTGCAGGGCATAAATGGCGCCCAGGAAGGTGATCAGGTGAAAGATATACCCGAACAAAAGGCTGAGCCGGTCCACCCGGGCCAGGATGAGTTGGTAATCCCAGAAGGAAACCACCCCGTGGATACCGGCGGAAAACTGGAGCAGGTTCAGAAACCCGATGACCGGTAAGAGGAGCAGGAAACCGGTCTGGTTCTTCCCTCTGAGAAAGGGCAGCACCAGGGCGCCCCCGATGAAAACGAGGGCCGGAGGCAGGCCGCTACTCATCGTAGTATTCCTCTTTCCGCATCACCAGGGGCCGCAGGATATATTTGGCGGCCAGCACCAGGGCCACGCAGGCCACGAATCCGTACGCGGCGTAGAATTCAGGCCAGTTCTCCCAGGGGAAATTGGCATGCTTGGGAAAAAACAGGTCGAGGACCAGCAGCAGCACCAGGGAAGCATAAAAGATCCTGAACAGCCACTTGACGTTGGCCGGTTTGTCGAACAGATACTGTTTTTCTTTTGTCGTCGGCTCCGACATGGCCGGCTCCTTATAACGTGTAATAAAAAATCAAGGCCAGATAGGTCACCCCCACGGCCAGGGTGATGAAAAAAACGGGCCGGTATCCCGGAACGGGATCGTGCCGCAGTTCCATTTTTTCGGCAGGTTCACCGCTCATTTTCCGGCTCCTCCGAGCAGGGCCTGGACAGCCAGGTGCGCCAGGTCCAAAAACGGCTGGGGATAAAAGAACAACGCCAGGGAAATTATCGCGGTCACCACCAGGGGGGCCACGCAGAACATCGGTGCTTCCGAAACGGTGGCCGGGATGGTGGTTTCCCGGGAACCGACAAAGAAGGCCCGGTAGACGATGGGCATGAAATAGGCGGCGTTCAACAGAGAACTGACCAGAATGACCACCAGCAGGGGGAACTGGTCGGCCTCCAGCGCCCCGAGGACCAGGTACCATTTGCTGAGAAAACCGCCGCCGGGGGGGATGCCGATAATGGACAGGGAGCCGATGAAAAACGCGGCCATGGTGACCGGCATCCGTTTGCCGATGCCCACCATTTCACTAAGGTATTTCTTGCCGGTGGCCACATAGATGGCGCCGGCGCAGAAAAACAGGGTGATCTTGCCGAAGGCGTGCATGGCGATATGCATCATGCCGCCCATGAGGCCTTTGGGCGACAGCAGGGCCGCGCCCAGCACGATGTAGGACAACTGGCCGATGGTGGAGAAGGCCAGGAGGCGTTTCAGTTCGTTCTGGGTCAGGGCGATCAGGGAGGCGGCGATGATCGTCAAGGCCGCCACGTAGGCCACCGCGGTGCCCAGATGGAGGGAGGCCAAAAGGTCGAGGCCGAACACCTCGGTGAGGACCCGCAGAATGCAAAAGACCCCCACCTTGACCACGGCCACGGCATGGAGCAGGGCGCTCACCGGGGTCGGCGCCACCATGGCCGCGGGCAGCCAGGCGTGCAGGGGCATGATCGCGGCCTTGGCAAAGCCGAAGACAAACATGAACAACAGGACCCCCAGCAGGACCGGCGAGCCTGAGCGCGGCAGAAACCCCTGCCCTGAAAATTCCAGGGTTCCGGACAGATGGTAGGCTAGGACCATGGCCGGCAGGACCAGCCCGATGGAGCCGCCCACGATATAGAGGAGGTACTTGCGGCCCGAGCGCCTCGCCTCCGCATCCTGGTGGTGGGTGACCAGGGGGTAGGTGGCGAAGGACAGCATCTCGTAAAACAGGTACAGGGTAAAGAGATTGGCGGCAAAGGCCGCGCCGATGGTGGCTGACAGGGCCAGGGCGAAGAAGCAGTAATAACGGGTCTGGCTGTGCTCCTTCAATCCCCGCATATAGCCGATGGAATAGGCCGAGGTGATGATCCACAGCGAGGAGGCCACCAGAGCGAAGAGCATCCCCAACGCGTCCACCCGCAGGCGGAGGGCCACCCCGGGCAGGACTTGCGCCAGGGTGCAGACCAGTTCCCGGCCCTCCAGAACCGCGGGCAGCATGGAAAGGACGAGCACAAACTTCAGGCCGGCGGCCCCAAAGGTCCAGGCCTCCCGGACGTTGGCGCTACGGCTGGAAATCAGGATCGGGACTACCGCGAGGGACACCAAAACGGCGAGCAGCGGTTTTAAGGAAGTCAATGGTTCCACGTCAATCCGCCTGAACTAGAGCATCATTCCCGGAACGGCGTGGCGGATCACCCGGCCGACGATTTCTCCGGTATACAGGCCCAACAGGACCAGGCCCAGGGCCGTCATCCAAAGCGGTATTAACATGCCCAGCGGGGCTTCCCGGACGCCCGGCCCGTCCTCGCCGGGGGCCGGTCCGTGAGAGTCCCCGAAGGGTTCGAAATACCCCATCTCGAAGATCCGGAAAAACAGGACCACGCTCACCAGGCTGCTGAAGAGCAGAGCGACCAGAAACCCGTAATGGCCCCCCTGGATCGCGCCCAGCAAAAGATACCACTTGCTGAAGAACCCGCAGGTCGGCGGGACCCCGATGATCGACAGGGCCCCCACCACCAGGGCCCCCATGGTCCAGGGCATGGTCCGAAACAGGCCCGGCAGGCTTTCCCATTGGCTGTTCCCCTTGGCATAGACGATGTTTCCCACGGCGAGAAAGAGGCACAGGGTCATCAGGGCGTCGTTGACCAGATGCAGGACCGCGCCGGTGAACCCCGCACTGTTGCCCAGCCAGAAACCCCCCACCATGTAGCCCACCTCGGCCACCACGATGAAGGTCAGCATCCGCTTCACGTCCTTCTCGGCCAGGGCCAGCAAGGACCCCATGACCACGGCGATGACGGCCAGCCAGACCACGGCCTCGTTCAACCTGAGGATCAAAAAGGCGAAGTCCACGGTGAAGACGGTCAGGACCATTCGGATCATGACATAGACCATCACCTTGGTCATCAGGGGGGCCACCAGGCTGCTCACCGGAGACGGCGCATGAGTGTACGCGTTGGGCAGCCAGGCATGGAGCGGAAAAAAACCCATCTTGAGCCAGACCCCGACCATCAGGATCACAAAGGCCACGGTCACCACTTTTGACTCGTATAAGGGCGGCAGCAACCGGGCGATGTCCACCATGTTCAGCGAACCGGTGATGATGTAAAGGTAGCCGACCCCGAGGAGATAGAGACAAGCCCCGATGGTCCCCATGAAAATGTATTGGAGGCTGGACAGGGCTGCCCGGCCTTTCCCCAGGGCGATCAGGGCATAGCCGGTAATGGCGGCGATTTCCAGCATGACATAAAGGTTGAAGGCGTCGCCGGTGATCACTATCCCCAGCAGTCCGGTCACAAACAACACATAGAGCGTATAAAAAGGCGCGGCTTTTTCCGGGAATTCCTTTTCCACCGCGGGTCGGGCCGCGATCAGGTTGACGAATCCTACGATGGAAACCACGGCCAGGACCAGTGCGGTCAGGTGGTCCACCCGGTAGTAGATCCCCCAGGGAGGAGGCCAGCCGCCAAACCAATAGGAAACCGGACCGCGGCGCATGACCTCGCCGAGCAACCCCAGAGAAACCAGGAGGCTGCTGCCCAGGGCGGCCAGGGCCAGAGGGAAACAATAGGCTGGCCGGAGCCAGCCGGCGGTGCTGATGAAAAAAGAAGCCAGTAGGGGAAGGACGACCTGCAGGGCGGGAAGGTGTTCGCTCATGGCTCTTGGATCTGCTGGAGGATTTCGTCTTCTTCCAGGGTCAGGTACTGATGATAAATCTTGACGGCAATGGCCAGGGCGACGCCCAGGGTGGCCACCGAGACCACAATGGCGGTGAGCATCAGGACGTGGGGCAGAGGGTTGACGTACTCGGCGGCCCGCACCACCGGATGGGCGGCGTCATGGCCGTGCTCAATGATGGGAATGGTGGCCCCTTTCTTGACCCCGATGGAAACATAGAACAGGATGACGGCCGTCTGAAAAATGTTCATGCCCACGATCTTCTTCACCAGGTTGTTCTTGGCGATTATCGCATAGAGACCGATCATCATCAGGGTGATGTAGATCCAGTAATTGTATTTATCAATGATCAGGCGGAGGATTTCTTCCACGGTCTACAACCCCTCGTCATACCGGCCCCGGGAAGCCAGATTCTTGAAGATCCAGACAATGGTGCCCATAACCGCCATGCCTACCCCCACCTCCACCACCAAAATCCCGTGGGACCGGGCCATGATCGGCCCCCCGGGCAATATGGGGTCCAGGGCCTGATAGTCCAGAAAGTTAGATCCCAAGATCAGACAGAGGGCCCCGGTCCCGGCGAAGATGAACACCCCGATGGGACTGAAAAGCGCGCTGATCTTTTCCCCCATGCGCTTCAGGGCGGTCCGCAGGTCATGGGACAGGGACAGCAGGA
>CAZLRL010000261.1:0-4644 GCA_964561645.1 uncultured Desulfobacterales bacterium | reverse complement strand
AAAGCCAGTGCTGCTTCCTTTTTCATGAATCGGGCCAGCCTTTCCGGCAGATACCGCCTTCGGCCACCCTGGCTTTGAATGCCAAGGCCAACGAACTCAGGGCCCAGGGCGTTGATGTGGTGAATTTCGGCGTCGGAGAGCCTGACTTCGACACCCCGGATAACATCCGGCAAGCGGCTATCCGGGCCATTGAGGAGGGGTTCACCCGGTATACCCCGGTGGGGGGCATCCTGGAACTCAAGGAAGCCATTATAAAGAGCTTTCAGGAGTCCTACGGCCTCTCTTATACGCCGGCGGACATCATGGTCTCCTGCGGCGGCAAACACGCGCTCTATAACCTCTTTCAGGTCATCTTCGATCTGGGCGATGAAGTGGTGGTGCCCGCGCCTTACTGG
Organism: uncultured Desulfobacterales bacterium; assembly: GCA_964561645.1. GTDB lineage: Bacteria > Desulfobacterota > Desulfobaccia > Desulfobaccales > 0-14-0-80-60-11 > JBGSLA01. Next base: position 4,249 of record CAZLRL010000261.1, on the reverse strand, counting down.
GTGTCTTATCCTCCCATGCTGATGCTGGCCGAGGCCGTGCCGGTGATCATTTCCGCCCGGGAGGACAACGGCTTCAAGCTCACCGCGGACGAACTCAAGGCCCACCTCACCGCCAAAACCAAGGGCATCATCCTGAACAGTCCCTCCAACCCCACGGGCATGGTCTACAGCCGGGGCGAACTGGAGGCCCTGGCCGAAGTGATCCTGACCCACGACCTGATGGTGGTCTCGGACGACATCTACGACCGCATCCTCTTTGACGGCGCCTCTTTTGTGAATCTGGCCATGCTGTCCCCGGAACTCAAGTCCCGGACCTTTGTGCTCAACGGCCTTTCCAAAACCTACGCCATGACCGGCTGGCGCATCGGTTATGCCGCGGGGCCCGAAAAGGCCATTCAGGCGGCCACCAAACTGCAGAGCCAGAGCACCAGCAATCCCAACTCCATCGCCCAGAAAGCCGGAGTGGAGGCCCTGACCGGACCCCAGGACGCGGTGGCCAAAATGGTGGCGGAATTTGCCTGGCGGCGGGATGATGTCTATCAGCGGCTGTCGGCTATTCCTGGAGTGACGACCCCCAAGCCGGGCGGGGCTTTTTACATCTTTCCCAATTTTTCGGCCTACTATGATCGGCTGCAGCTTCGTGAGAGACAGACCCATTCCCAGGCCCTGGCGGAGTATCTCCTGGAGGAAGCCCAGGTGGCCGCGGTGCCGGGCGCGGAATTCGGCGAGGACCGCGGCATAAGACTCTCTTTTGCTACCTCCCGGGAGCGCCTGGCTACGGGAGTAAGCCGGATTCAGACCGCGCTGGAAAATCTGGGGAAATAAGGCGGGGTGAAGGTGGGAAAATAAGCGCGGCCGGCCGCGTCACTCGGCGGCCGCGCTGTTCGTTCAATGCCTGACTTAGCGGCGGGCGGACCGCTTGGAGGCCTTCAGTGGATTAATTTTCTGTTCCGCCTTGGCCCCTTTGCCGTTCCCTTTCTGGTGGGTGGCCAGGTTACAGGTTCCACGGCGCCACTTGACCGACGGATCGGGAAAGGCGTTGCAATAGCGGTCGCCGTTGGCCTGCAGGATGCGCTCGCAGCCCTCGCAGGACTCCACTATGGGACGGCATTTGCCGCCGTTGAACGAACAGCCTTTCTTGGTCATAAAAGTACAATCAATACCCAGTTTAATGCTTTCACAGTGCATGGCGAATCAGCCCCCTTTCTTTCTTGGATAAATCCTAGTTAATTTAAATTATTTTTTTCACTTGTCAATATCCGTTCCAGGTTTTTCTGTAAGGTAGGTCGTTTTTAGTGATTTTTTTCCCGGGCCGGGGCGCCACCTCCAGCAGAGGCTCTTGAGCCTGCGGCTCTCGTAAAACCACGACAAGCCCGGTGGCAAGGTGTCCTCACCTGTGCCTCCCCAGACTGTTTGGACAGTATTCGCTGAGCGCAGTTACAAATCGGCTGGCAATGCCCGCCCTACATCAACCAATAACGAAAAACTTTGGTAGGGCGGGCGTCTCGCCCGCTATCTCGGTACCCAGAGCACCTATTTGATTTTAGGAACTAGGGCGGGAAAGGAAATACATCCGCCTTTTGGAAAATGTAGGGTGCGTCTTTCGCACCAAAAATGGTGCGTGAGACGCACCCTACAAGGGCCGTTTTCAGGGCAGGATCTTTTGGAGCCTGCCGTACCCGCTTGCCATATCGGTAGCGGCGGCCAGGGACCATCATGAAAAACCTTTCTCTGCCGCTTGCGAACCAGCCCTGCAGTGACCACGTTAATATCAGGCAAAGGGAGTATTTTTGAGGAAGATCTTTTCAGGGCGCCGTGGGACTTTTGTTTGCTAGGTGCCCCGCCCCAGGCGGCCTGACCCCATAAACAAACCGAGACTCAAGACTCGGAACCCGGGACCCGGGACTCAAAAGGGAAGAGTCCTCATGAAATCCAAAGACCCTCTAAAAACCTACCAGGAAAAACGCCAGTTCGATAAGACCCCGGAGCCCTCGGGCGGTGACCAAAAAGTCTCGGACACCCCCATTTTCGTGGTGCAAAAGCATGCGGCCAAAAAGCTCCACTACGACTTCCGCCTGGAAGTGGCAGGGGTCCTGAAGTCCTGGGCCGTGCCCAAAGGGCCGTCCTTGAACCCCAAGGACAAGCGCCTGGCCGTGCCCACCGAAGACCACCCCCTCGAGTATGCCGAGTTTGAAGGGGTCATCCCGGCAGGGGAATACGGGGCCGGGACGGTGATGGTCTGGGATTTCGGCCCCTTCCGCAACCTCACCGAAAAGAAGGGGCAGGAAATTCCCCTGGCGGAGGCCGTAGGCCACGGCCACGTCAAGGTCTGGCTGGAAGGCAAGAAGCTCAAAGGCGGCTTTGCCCTGACCCGCTTCAAAAAATCCCCGGACGAGTCCTGGCTCCTGGTCAAAACCGACGATGACCACGCAAACCCCAAAACCGACATCCTGGAAGACGCGCCCGACTCGGCCCAGACCGGCCGCAGCCTGGAGGAAATCGCCGCGGAAAATGAGTGAGGCGTTTCGAAGCAGGGAAGCCGGGCGTTCATCCCGGCGCCCTGATTAGTTCAGCCACCCTCCCCAAGACACCAAAACGCTCGGAAAATTGCTAGACCTGACCCCTGGGGATGTCATTATTCTGACGCTTCTGTGCGTGAATTTGACTGAAAATAAGCAGAAACTTCCGTATATTTTTAACAACCCCTTAATTATGTTCAATATTCATTAACGGTATGCAATTTGCAGCCCATGGGAGTGAACGCCTATCTTACCTAAATCCGAGCCGGCTTATGCACTCCACCGTGGTCCAGGAACGCAAAAACCTTTTTGGTCCCCACTGCCCTTATTGTCATGAACCCATCATGGCCAACCATCTTTATTGTCGCTCCTGTGGCGCCAGTCAGATCGTCCCGGAATTTGACCGCTCTTTTTGCCCTTTTTGTGGTCTTCGGGTCAGCAAGCGACAGGAATTTTGTCATGAGTGCTGCGGTCACCTAATGCCCGAGGAGACGCCGGATCAGGAACTTAGGCGTCCCTCCTTCCTCCAGCGTTTTTCCGTTGATTTTGTGGGGTGGGCCACCAGATCCAGGAAGGCCTTCCTGGTAATGGGCGGCGTACTTTTTGCCTTGATCACCTATTTCGCTCTCACCAAGGCGGCTATATTGCCTTTTGGTTTTGGTCCCAGCCAGGAAAAATCCCTCCGCCAGGGCGTCGTGGTTGCTAAAGAAACCGGGCCCAGTCAATCTGTTACAAAAAAATCTCCCGCCGCCTCGCCTTCACCGGTGGTGGAGCCGCCCGCGGCCCAGGTAACCGCGATGCTGAGCCGGATTCGCCAGGCCCAATTGAACAAGGATATAAATCTGTTCCTGAGTTCGTTTTCGCCCAATTTCCTCCAATTAGAAGAAAAACGCCAACAAGTCTTAAAGACCTGGCAGGTATATGATTTTGTTGATTTGAATTATAAGATCCAGGACATTCAGCAACAGGATAACAACACTGTGGCAGTGAAGGTTTATTGGCAAGGTGAATTTAAAAACCAAAATACCGAGGAGATCAAACAGCTCGACAAATATTATTCCGTGTCCTTTTCTAGAGAAGGAGACCAATGGTTGATAAAAGATATGTAAATTTTTTCTTGGAATAGAAATCCTGAATTTTGGCGGTATTCTCCAATCTCCTGTACTCTCGGATAAACCAGCCTCCAATTATCTTTCCAGAACCTGTGGCAAAATCTATATTTCTGTCATCCTGAACGAAGTGAAGAATCTGGAACTCGTTGAAAAGACTAGATTCTTCGTTCGCTGCGCGCCCTCAGAATGACAAAAAAACCGAAATATGAGGTTTTGCAATAGCTTCTTGGTTCTTCCTGGTGTCTGCAAAGCACAGAATGAACCTGAAATGCAGTCCCAATAGTTGACAACAAATTGACCCCCTGGAATAATCCGGTCAGTCTAAAAGATAAATCCACCTTTTTTTCTATGGAAAACTTGAACTTGTTAGCCCGCGCCGCGGTTCGTTCCGGTCAACACTTGCGGATTATCCGTCAGGATGACCTGCGTGACTGGGCCCAGTCCAATAACCTCACCTTGCCTCAGGCAGTGGCAAAGGCTTTGCAGGCGGGGATCTTTCCGGAAAATCTGGAGCGCAACTTCCCGAGCTTCACCAGCCAGGATCAGCTCAGGTTGTGGCACAGCAGCGCCCTGGTGGTGGGCCTCGGGGGCCTGGGAGGGACACTGGCTGAACTCCTG